>JACQEW010000075.1 GCA_016200365.1 Nitrospinota bacterium | reverse complement strand
CTTTCTCCCGGCTTTGTGGATATACATTCCCATTCTGACTATTATCTATTGATAGACCCGCTTGCACAAAGCAAAGTAAGACAGGGTGTTAAACAGAGGTCGGCGGGAACTGCGGCTATTCAGCAGCGCCTATCTTCGGCGCTCCACTCGAAGAAAGGAAAAAGCCCTATAAAGAACAATTCGGGCTTGACCTAAACTGGACGAATTTGAAAGGCTACATCGAAAGGCTTGAGTCGGTTCGACAGGCTCACGATACAGTTGGCGGCATATCGCTTAACTATTGCCAGCTTGCAGGACATAATACCATAAGGGCATCTGTGGCAGGGGTTGTTGACAGGACGCCGTCGCCGCAGGAAATAAAAAAGATGGAAAAGATTATTGAAGATGCCCTGAATGACGGCGCTGTAGGTATGTCCGTTGGATTTGCATATACCCCTTCCTGCTTTGCAAAAAAAGAGGAGGTATCCAATCTATGTAAAATCGTTTCAAAAATGGGGGGCATATTTACAACCCATATAAGGAATGAAGGGAGAAATCTGATAGAGTCCATTGAAGAGGTAATCGCTATTGCAAAGGTATCGGGAGTTAGACTTCAAATATCTCATCTAAAGACCTCCGGCAAAGAAAACTGGGGAAAATTAAACAGGGCATTTGAGTTGATTGAATCTGCTGTTGACGAAGGGATTGATATTGCCTGTGACCGCTACCCTTACACTGCCGGAAATACAGGGCTTCAGGCGGTTTTACCCGATTGGGTCTTTGACGGCGGAAAAGAAAAGGCAATAGAGAGACTTAAAAACAATAAAATTAGAGAAGATATAAGGAGCGAGCTGTTGAAAAGATATACATCAAATGACTGGGACAGTGTGATGATTTCTCAGGTAGTCACAGATAAGAATAAAGAGGCGGAGGGGAAAACCGTAAAAAAGGGGGCAGAGCTTTTTAAGAAGGACATGCTAAATTTCATCTTCGATATATTGATAGAGGAAAACATGGAGGTGGATGCAATATTCTTTTCTATGAATGAAGACAATATGAAGAGGATTCTCAAAAAAGATTATGTGATGATAGGCTCTGACAGCGGCGCCCGCTCTAAAGATGGGGCGCTGGGGGCAGGGCTTCCCCACCCGCGAACATTCGGCACTTTTCCAAGGGTGCTTGGAAAATATTGCAGGGATGAAAAACTGTTCGACCTCCCGACTGCCATTTACAAAATGACCTCATTCCCATGCCAGAGAATCGGCATAAAGGATAGAGGGCTTATAAAGGAGGGTTATTTTGCAGACCTTGTTATATTTAACCCTGATACCATATCGGATACCGCCACTTACGAATCTTCAAAGAGCTATCCCGTTGGAATAGAGTATGTCATCGTAAACGGCAGGATAACTGTAAAAAATGGAGGGCATACCGGAGCAAAGGCAGGCAGGGTATTGAGAAGATGACGATATAATCGGAATATGCAGGAATTATTATAAATGTGAGATTATCCCAAAAAATGCGTGAATAAGACCATATATCCCTTCCGCTTGCCGTTCAGACAGCCATCCGTGGCTGTCTGAACTCTGGAAATTTTCACCCCTGAATGAATCAATCAGGGGTGAAAATTTAACAGTCGCTACAGGGATATATGGTCTTCTCAAAATTGTTCGTGCATAATTCGGGATTATAATTACAGAGGATTTGATGAAAATCGTGATATAATTTTTTTATGAATAAATGGACTCATCCGGGCGGCAAATTAATAGAGCTTGGCGCTGATTCTTTAACAGATGCCGAACTTTTGTCAATTATTATCTCTACAGGCACGAAAGGGAAATCTGCAGAGAAGATTGCAGAGGAAATCCTTGCTAAATTTAGTTCCTTCAAGGGAATGGCAAACCAGCCACTTGAAAAATTCCTTCAGTTTAAAGGGCTCGGGGATGTAAAGATTATCAGAATTGCAGCAGCATTTGAGATTGCAAGAAGGATTGTAAAAGATGTTCTCAAAGATAGTGAAGCCGAATAGTTAAAAATATAATGTGGTATCTTTATTTGGATGAGAGTGGAGACCTTGGTTTTGATTTTGTTAATAAGAAGCCTTCAAGGTTCTTTACCGTAACCATACTTGCCGTAAGGGGACATGATGATAACAGGGCGTTAATTAATGGAGTTAAGAAAACTCTAAAAAGGAAATTAAATCCTAAAAATAGGCGTAAGAGGATTGTAAGGGAATTGAAAGGGACAAACACAACATTAGAAATTAAAAAGTATTTTTATGAACAGATTAAACATATTCCATTTGAAATATATGGACTTTCTTTGAATAAAAGGCGTGTTTATGAAAGGCTGGCCAGGAATAAATCCAGAGTCTACAATTTTATCGCAAAAAATGTGCTTGATAAAATACCGTTTGAGGATGCAAATCTGAGAGTGGAATTAATTGTTGATAGGTCAAAAAGCAGACCAGAAATCAAAGAGTTTAATGAGTATATTCGGCAGCAGTTGGAGGCACGACTAAATCCAGATGTGCCACTGGATATATATCATTGGTCATCGGATGAAAATCTTGGTATTCAGGTAGTTGATCTGTTTTCCTGGGGGATTTTTGAAAGATATGAGCGTAAAAGAAATGAATGGCATGAAGTGTTTAAGAAAAAGATAAAATACGATACTATATATCTACCGTAATAAAAGAGAGCGTGCCCTGTGGGCTTGTTGTGCTGTGGCTCATGCCAACCGATGGATGGGAGCACCACAGACAACCCACAGTGGTCTTACCGCTCAATACAATATAAATTTATAATAATATATGATTTAATGTCAAGGATTTTATTGCTTTTTTTATGCCTTCAAAACTAAAAGAGAAACCAACACGAATATCAAGTCCCTTTGATACATCCATCCTTAAAACAGAACGAACTGCCAATCAGAAGTTTGTTGAATGGATAAACCAAATAATAAGAGACCAGTCTCTGCCAATAGGTTTTTCCGAACAAGAGACTTCTGGCACAGACAGAAAACAGCCCGATATTGTCATTTACCCCGTAAGAGACCAAAGGTCTTACGGGGTTTATAAATCTCCGCAGAGCAGTGATGCCTTATGTGTCATCGAGCTCAAGCCTCCATATTTTGACCCCTTTGACTTTAAAGAGCTGAAGAAGCCTGCATGGGAAAAGGCAGTTCAGAGAAAAGCCGCATATTTCGGATGCTCCAATTTCCAAAAGCTTATCTGGTATAAGACAGAAGAGGTCAATAAGATGGCTGATGAATCGTCCCAGATTGCAGGAATTTATGACCTTTCTTCCATCGAGTCCCTTGAGTCCATAGAAGATACTCAGGTAAAAACTTCAACCATTAAAGGCATTGAAAAATTCCTCTTTACTCTCGTAGATGTTTATACAGGGAAGAAGCCTGAGACCCTTCTCCCCATTGATGAATTTCTTATAATGCGGCTTCAGGAGAAAAATCACCGCCTCGCCCGTTTATACAAACCAATCATCAGAGATAAATTCCATAAAGACTCTGCCTTTGCAAAAAAACTTGGCGGCTGGTTTGTTGAACAGCAGTGGAGCTTTGTAGGACAGGAGAGTGATTTTGATAAGGCAGCAAGGCAGACAGCCTATCTGCTTATAAACAAGATTCTCTTTTATCAGGCTCTAAAGGCAAAACATACAAACCTTGCGTCATTGCTTATCCCTGATGATTTAATTTCAGGTGGATTTCTCCATAAGTTGCTGGAAAAAACCTATTTCAACTATATAAAAGACAATATTGATTATGAAACAATCTACAGCGCCGATTTCATTGACCAGATAGCATTTCCTGACAGCAGAGAGGTTGTAGAAGGGATTAAAGACCTTGTTAATGCCATAAAGAAGTATGACTTCTCAAAAATAGGATTTGATATTATTGGAAGGATATTTGAAAGGCTCATCCCACAAGAGGAACGGCATAACCTCGGGCAGTATTTTACAAGCCCTGATGTGGTTGACCTTATATTAAAATTCTGACTTAAACACGAAGATGATAAAGTAATAGACCCTTCATGCGGCGCAGGAACATTTCTTGTCAGGTCTTACCAGCACAAAAAAATGATAAACAACAGATTAAACCATCAGGAAATCCTTGAAAGCCTCTGGGGTGTGGATATAGCAAAATTCCCTGCCCACCTTGCCACAATCAACCTTGCAATTAATGATTTATCTGTTATTAAAAATTATCCAAACATTGCACAGGAAGATTTCTTTAATCTCGTGGTTCATCAGAGGGGCTTTGAATTGCCTGAAAAATGGAGAAAAACAAGGGCTCAAACACTCGGAGTCGAGCAGAGGGAGATAACCTATCCGAGATGGTTTGACTGCATAGTGGGGAATCCTCCATATACAAGACAGGAGGAGATAACCGAGATTACCGAAAAAGAGGGATACAAGGAAAACCTTATTAAAAATGCCCTTTATTATGGCGGGCAAAAACTTGCAGATATATCCAAAAGGGCTGGCATTCATGCCTATTTCTTTGTTCATGGGACAAAATTCTTAAAAGACGGCGGAAGGTTCGGCTTTATTGTATCAAATTCATGGATGGATGTTGATTATGGAAAGGGGATTCAGGAGTTATTTTTACATCATTACAAAATCATTGCAATAATTGAATCCAAAATTGAGCGATGGTTTGAGGACGCAGATGTCAATACCTGCATAATAATCCTTGAGAAGTGTAAAGATGAGAAAGAGAGGAATGAAAATCTTGTGAGATTTGCCTATCTCTTTAAACCATTAAGACACTTTATCCCGCCTGCCCATGATATGTGGGAAAAACAAAAGCAGAGACTCGACGCCATTGAAAATTTGATTAGGACAATCCTGTATCACAATGATTTTTACCAGAATGATGAATTGAGGATTTATCCAAAAAAACAGAGTGAGTTATGGGAGGAAGGTTTTGATACTGAGGAAAATAAATACACAGGCTCTAAATGGGGTAAGTATCTCAGGGCTCCAGAGATATTCTTCAAGATTCTTGAAAAAGGTAAGGATAAACTTGTGCCTTTAAAAGAAATTGCAGATGTAAGATTTGGCATAAAAACAGGCGCCAATGAATTTTTCTATCTCACAGAAGAAGAAATAAAGGAGAGGGGCATTGAAAAAGAGTTTTGGATGCACAAAGATGAAAAAGGCAAATGGATGCCGAATACGGTAATTATTAGTCCAAGAGAAGCTAAGAGTGTTGTCATAAAACCCGATAGTTTATCAAAGGTTGTTCTATTCATAAGCAAAGATAAAGAGAAACTAAAAAACAAAAAAGTTCTCTCTTATATCAGGCATGGTGAGCGGAGAGGATTTCATGAAAGAGAAACCTGTTCTTCAAGAAATATATGGTATAGGCTTGATCGCAGGGAGCCATGGCCAATCCTTCATCCAATGATTCACCATGATAGACAGACCGTTGTATCAAATAAGTATGGTATTCAGGTTGATCATAATCTGTTTGAGATAAAACCGAAAAGAAAAAGGGATACACTTCCATTGCTTTGTTTCTTACTTTCAACTGTGAGCATGCTCTTTAAGGAATTTGGTGGACGTGTAAACTTAGGGGAAGGCGCTCTTAAAACAGAAGGTATAGATGTAGAAAAATTGTCTGTTTTTATAAAGTTTCCAAAAGAGATAAGACAAAAATTGAGAAAGTTAGCAAAAAAATATCCCTCTCCTAAAATAAAATCCATATTTGAAGATTTGCAGGCAAATGCCTTTGAAGATGTTACCCTCGATAAAGTAAATCCGACAAGGCGCGAGCTTGACAAAATCATCATGGGAGATATTCTCGGTTTAACGGAGGATGAACAGCTTGAGGTCTATCGTGCAGTGGTTGATTTGGTGAAATCAAGGATAGAAAAGGCAAAAAGTGTTGATAAAAAGGGAAAGATAAAAGAGGGACTCGATGTTGAGCTTTTAACAAAAAATATAAAAGAGAAGCTTGGGGATAAATTACTTGGTGATTTTTACAGTGAAAAAATCCTCAGCCAGAAAAATCTTAAAACAGTCAAACTTTTTCATACTACTAATGAGATTTATATTAAAAATGAGCTTTTTGGCTGGCGGCTTATATCAGGAAAAGAGCATGTAGACTGCCAGAGTGAGGCAGAGGCAGAATATTTGAAAATCTGGCTTGAATCAGGACTCGATGAAGTGAAAGTTCCAAAGGATGAAACTTATCTCTTAAAAATTCTTCCGGAATTAAAAAATCTTAAAGAAAAAATAAACCAAATTATTTCAGACCACATCTCCTCCATCACAAGCCAGAAGTTACGGAGTAGAATTTTACAGAAGCTGCAGGGGGAGTTGTTTTGATTTTGTTTTAAAAAATGAAGAAAAAATTAGTGGGTATTTACAAAACCCTTTACAGCCATTTTGGTCCTCAAGACTGGTGGCCCGGGGATACGCCATTTGAGGTATGTGTCGGCGCTATACTCACGCAAAATACTGCATGGCAGAATGTAGAAAAGGCGATAGCAAATCTAAAGAGAGAAAAGCTCCTTGCCCCGCACAGGATTAATGAATTGACGGGACAAAGTCTTGCAAGACTTATCAAGCCGTCAGGCTACTTTAATATAAAGGCAAAGAGGCTCAAGAATTTTATATCATTTTTGTGCAAAAGATACGATGGCAAAGTTGACAAGATGTTTTCTAACAGTTCAGATCATCTAAGAGGTCATCTGTTGGATATAAATGGCATAGGTCCCGAGACAGCAGATTCTATTTTGCTCTACGCAGGCAACATTCCAATCTTTGTGGTGGATGCCTATACAAAGAGGATATTCCACAAGCTAAAATTTACCCCTGAAGATATAAGCTACCATGATATGCAGCAACTCTTTATGAAAAACTTACCCTTGAATGCAATGCTCTTTAATGAATACCACGCCCTGATAGTGATGCTGGGGAAGAATTATTGTAAAAAAAGACCTCTCTGCGAATCATGCCCTTTGAAAATGTGCAATTACAGGGATAAATGATATAATATTCAAAAAGGAGGCGTGTCTATGCAAAAAGCAGAGCTTAGTGGAATAACAGTTGAAAAGATCTTACAGACAGCGGAGATGTTTAAGGGCTTTAAAAAACAACCCTCTGTTCTTAAACAACTTGATGGAAAGTATTATAAGGAAGGACTTGAAATGAAAAATCAGGGTATAACAAGCACAGCTATAATTAAAGAAATGAGAGAAACAAAGTAATGGCTAAAAGAGTTTTCATAGATTCCAATATCCTGTATTCAGTTACCACAGCATTTCTTATATTTCTTCCCGCTTCCACATGGGCATGGGTCATTTCTTCCAACCTTCAGTGCTTCATGGTGTATGGTTTCATCTTTTGAAAATTCTTCTAATTTTACAAAGGATTTTAAATTCTCTGGCAGGCTTTCTAAAATCTGTTGGGCGAGCTTTTTAAATTCGCATAGTCCAAGTACCTTTCTATTTTTAAAAATATAATTAGTTGTTTTATGGTCTCTTGAAATTCCCATCTGCTCTGTTAAGGAGATAGATTCAAATAAGTTTCTAAGAGACATATCATATTTCTTATCCTTAAAGAAAATAGTACCAAAATTGTGGATGCATGTAGCAATACCATGTTTGTCCCCAATTTCTTTGTAAATCGTTAAGCTTTCATTGTATTTATCTAACGCCATCTTTAAATTACCATTAGCGTTAAAAACACCACCAATATTATTAATGCATGTAGCAATACCCTGTTTATCTCCAATTTCTTTGTAAATCGTTAAGCTTTCATTGTATTTATCTAACGCCATCTTTAAATTACCCTTAGCGTTAAAAACACCACCAATATTATTAATGCATGTAGCAATACCCTGTTTATCTCCAATTTCCTCACGAATTATTAAGCTTTCTTTGTATTTGGCTAAAGCTTTATCAAAATCATCTTTGCCATCATAAATTATGCCAATATTACTAAGATATGTTGAAATATCCCTCTTATCTCCAATAGCCTTACTTATACTTAAAGCCTCATTGATTTTGCTTTCGGCAATGGAAAGATTTCCAAAGACTTGATAGACTAAGCCTATATCATTTAAGCTTCTTGCCTCTTCCTTTTTAAAACCATTCTTTTTGCACATTTCATAGGCATCTTCAAAATACTCTAAAGACTCCTTGATGTCGCCTTTTTTATACAGTATTTCTCCATATTTTATATATGCCTCTGCTAATATTTTTTCATTAACAGAAGTGTCTGAAAATGCCTTTTCATAATAAGCAGAGGCGTCATTCCATTCACCCCTTATCTCTGCAATGTCGCCGTAAAAAACATAAAACTTAGGTCTCAGAATCCCCTTTGAAATGCTCTTATCAATAATCTCTTTTAGATAGTTTGTATGACATGAAAGTATGAACTCCTCGCTTTTTTCAGAGATTAAATCTGCGGCTCTTTCTAAATATTCGCCGCAGAATAGATGATGAGCGATCTCTTCTTCGAGTGGTGGATAAAATTTCTCTATTCTTAGAGTCTTTAAATATTCTGATGCCTTTAGATGGGCTTCTTTCTTGTTTTCAAATTTTTTATAGCAAAACTCCCTGACAAGGGGATGGGTAGATAAAAGATTGTTTGATATTGCAATCATCTTTTTATCAATAAGCCTGCGTAGCGTTATATTTGAATCTTCTTCTCCTAAAATATAATAGATAGCCTTTTTATCAACCTCTCCTCTGAAGACAGAGAAATGCAGCATAACCTTTCTTTCATGCTCTGTGCTTTTGGGGTGATTAAAGATTTCATCCAAGAGCCGATGGCTAAGGTCAGAGCTTTTATCTTCAGCTTGGACTATCTTTTTAACTATTTCCTCTGGTGATTCCCCATAACGAATAAGCTGCAATGCAAGTTCTATAGCTAAAGGATGTCCAACAACACTTTCACAAATTCCTTTTAATCCACTGTCATCAACTCTTACATCGCTATAATATGTATCCCTGAGTCTTCTTGCATATAAAGAGGCATCTTCTTTAAGACCACCTATATTGACAGATGCAATCCTGATTCCTACATCAGAATGTTCACGGGAAATAATTATTATCTTTACCTTATTAAGTCGTCTTTCTGCAAATTTAAAGAATTCTTTAAATGATGAATCTGATACATCATGGAAGTTATCAAGAAAGAGAGTCTTTTCATCTCTTTCAATAAGGTCTGTAAAACCGCTATATTTGGCAAGCTCGGTTTTGCTTTCACCTTTCAGGACATCCTCATATCCTGAAAGGCTTATAAGGGTATCAAGCTTTGAGTCAGGATTGCAGTCAAACCAGATAACCTTATCCTTTGAAATGAAATTTTCAATGCACTTTGCAGAAAATTCCGTTTTTCCAAAACCGCCGAGACCTTCAATGGATATGAAATTGACCTTATTTAAAAGCTCTTTAAATTTATTTAATTCATCAACCCTTCCTGTAAATATAGCACTTGGTTTGGGATAAGAAGATGGCAGCTTGGTTGGAGTATAAATATTTGTGCTTATGGTCTCAGTTCCCTCTTTTCGCAATTCTTTTTTTAATTCTTCTAATACATCTTTTGGTAATTCTCTTTTAACTCCAAAAGTATCAACTTGAATATCAAATCCAATTTCAGGATGAAAATGCAGAATGTTGGAATCGGAAGTGGATGCCTTCAAAATAGGATTAACCCTTTAAATCTGTTCTTGTAATTTTATCTCTAAAAGCTCTTTAAAGAGTTCCCTATACTCATTTGCATTTTGTGGAAATTTAAGAGTTATTTTTATTGAGCCGTTCTCTATGCCTACATATTCAACATAATGGTGTTTATACCAGTGAAGGGCTGAATAAGGAGAGAGCTTAAATTTTGCAGTCTCAGGAAAATCCACTCTTTTGCATTGCAAATCCAGCTCATCTGCAATAAGAAGGAGGGCTGTAAGCAACTCGCCTCTCATGGGTCTGCTTTTGGGAGTATGAGGGTTGGTTTTAAACTCGTTTATTGCTTCGTCAAAAAAATCAGTGGAATGTCCTTTTGAAACAAGTGCTATTGAAGGGAGATAGGTCTCCTCTATTTTCGGAAGGTGGAAATCGTCTCTTTCTAAGATTTTCTGAACAGGTTTACGGATTATATTATAACTTTCTTCAGCATGTCTTTTTCTTATAAGGTTGTAATCTTCTTTCGTAAGGCTATCTATGACTTTTTCTTCAATTTTCAAATATTGCATCCCTATATCGTGCAAATAGGCTGATGCAAGGAGTATAAACAACTCATTCTCATTAAGAAATTCACTGTGATTTTCAATCGGTTTAAGGATTTGTCCTAAAAGGTGAATTACTTCTTCCGAATGTTCATAATTGTGATTTGTAAACCAGGGGAGGAGTCTGTCTTTCCAGCAATCTTCACAGAATTTCTCTATACCGGTTAGAGAATTATAAAGAATAGAATTTGGGGATTTTAGTTTCTCTTTTAAGTCCATAGTCTACTCCATAGTTGTCTCTCCTTTTTTTTCAAGGGAGCATTTTAGAGTATGCCATGCAAGGGAGGCGCATTTTGTCCTTGCAGGATATTCCCTCACCCCTTCAAATATGGTCAATTTGCCTAAATGATGCCCTGTCTTTCCAGTATCCAGCTCGCCGATTATCATCTTATGAAATTCATCGAATATCACCTTGACATCATCAATACTCTTGCCCTTTACAAAGGTGGTCATTAATGATGCGCTTGCCTTTGATATGGCGCAGCCATCGCCTGAGAAACTTATATCGCTTATCTTATTATCCGCATCCAATTTCAGATAGACGGTTATCCTGTCGCCGCAGAGGGGATTATGTCCGAGACAGGATGATGTGGCATCCTCAATCTTCCTGTAATTCCTTGGATTCTTGTTGTGGTCAAGTATAACCTGCTGATAAAGCTCGCTTTTATATGACATAATCTTAAAAAAATTGCTACAGACGGACACAGACTAAAAAAACAAAAAAAGGAAATTATATATCCGCAGATTATCGCAGATATAAACAAAATATTTTTTTAAAAATCTGTGTAATCTGCGGATTAATCAAGTCTTTGTTCTTTTTTATCCCCTTTTTCTTCCTAAAATCTTTTGTCCGTGTGAATCCGTGGCTAAAAAATCTTTTTACGAAAAAAAGACGATAACCTTTTTAAGTCCTTCCACAAGCGCATCAATCTCCTCCTTTTTATTGTAGAAGGAAAAGGATGCCCGCGTTGTAGCAGGGACTCCGAACCTTTGCATTACTGGCTGTGCGCAGTGGTGTCCGCCCCTCACTGCAATGCCGTATTCATCCAAAATCGTTATAACATCATGGGGATGGGCATTTTTTAAGGTAAAAGAGATTAGTGCAGCCTTCTCTCTTGCATTGCCTATAATTGTTAAGCCCGGTATTTTGCCGAGCGTCGCTGTTGCGTATTCAAGCAGCTCATGCTCATGAGCCTGTATCCTGTCCATACCGATTGAGTTAATATAATCTATTGCATACCCCAGCCCTATGACCTGTGATACAGGCGGTGTTCCTGCCTCGAATCGCATCGGCGGTTTTGCATAGGTGCTTTTCTCCATTGTAACGGTTACTATCATCTCGCCGCCTGTTATGTATGGCGGCATCGTCTCCAGAACCTCTCTCCTCCCGTAAAGGACGCCCACCCCGGTTGGTCCATACATCTTATGTCCTGAAAAGACATAGAAATCACATCCAAGCCCTTTCACATCCACCTTTATATGAGGTGCAGCCTGCGCTCCGTCAATGAGGGTTTTGGCACCGACCTTTTTAGCAAGCCCGACTATCTCCCTAACAGGCGGGATAGTGCCGAGCACATTGGAGGCATGGGTTACAGCAACAATCTTAGTCTTTTCGCTAAGGAGTTTTTCATACTCCTCCATTATCAGCTCCCCGTTATCGGCTACAGGTATAACCTTTAATTTTGCATCTTTCTCGGAGCACAATATCTGCCAGGGGAGAATATTGGCATGATGCTCAATATGTGAGATTATCACCTCGTCTCCTGAGCCTATGAACTTCCTGCCAAAGCTATAGGCAACGAGGTTTATGGATTGCGTTGTGCCGCTTGTAAAGACTATCTCGGAAGGGTTTTCTGCGTTTATGAACCGTGCAACCCTTTCACGCACAGACTCAAACATGGAGGTTGCCTTCTCTCCAAGAAGATATGCACCCCTTCGCACTGTTGCATATTCTTCGGAATCGAACCGTCTTATCCCTTCTATAACACTCAAGGGCTTGTGGGTTGTTGCAGCATTATCGAGATATATATACGGTTTTCCCCTCACCTTTACAGAAAGCATGGGGAAATCAGCCCGTATCTTTTCCATATTAAATAAAGTTTTTGTCATTTTTTCATTCAGGGCAGTTTTATCACTCGCGAATAAAAACCACCTCAAGCCCATAGTCTTTAAGACCCTTCATGTGCTTTCTATCGGAGGTATATAATTTTTTACAGCCATTCACTATAGCCGTAGCGCCCACCAAAGAATCAATATACGGAATCTTTTGCCGATGTTTTATTTCTGCGCCTTTCTTAACGATTGTAATATTCGTATCTATTATCTCTGAAGTTGATGCCACCCTTTTTACTATAGGGCACTTCCAAAAACTAGTTTTTTAAAAGAATTTTCCGATTTCTCAAATTTTTTTCTTAAAATTTTCGTAAAACCTACGTTCTTACCTACAAAATTAACAAATTGAGTGATATTACGCGGTTGTTTCTCTGGCTCTTTT
>JACQEW010000074.1 GCA_016200365.1 Nitrospinota bacterium | reverse complement strand
TTTAATATGTATCACTTTTCAGGAAATCCAGACAATGATGCTGGCGATAATTGCATGGTACTAAACCTTTCGAATGGCCAATGGTATAGCCATAACTGTTATGACATTCTTCCATATATATGTGACTTTTCTCAAAACACTAATCAAACAGGAAGTCCATGCCAAAATGGATACATTTACTATAGCCGAACAGGAAATTGTTATAAAGTAAAAATTCAGAAGATTAAAGAGCCTCCTGAGCAAAAAGAAAAATCCTTGAGAACCGAAGCCCTTATGAGAAATGTAAGGGAGCAGCTTGAAAAGGCTATCTCGCTTGGCAAGATGCTCCCCCCCGACCTCCTTGTCATCGCCGATAATCTGGATTCACCCGGAAAACTGGCTGACCTTGCTGCATCCAATCTCGGATTAAAGGTGGAAGAGGCGCAGCAGGTGCTGGAGACCGCCGACCCCGAAGAGAGATTGAAAAAGATAGGAGAATTCCTGGGTAAAGAGATAGAAGTGCTCGCAATGCAGCAGAAGATACAATCCGCTGCCCAGGAGGAGATGACCAAGACACAGAAGGAATATTATCTAAGGGAGCAATTGAAGGCTATACAGAAAGAGCTGGGAGAAATTGATGAAAAGACCGAGGAGATCAACGAGTTCAAGAAAAAGATAAGCGATGTAAAGATGCCTCCTGATGTGGAAAAGGAGGCATTGAAACAACTGGACAGGCTGTCAAAGATGCACCCCGAGGCTGCAGAAGCTACGACAGTCAGGACATATCTGGAATGGATGGTCGAGCTGCCGTGGAGCAAAGCAACACAAGACAATCTCGATATAAAGGCAGGGGCGAAGGTGCTCGAAGAAGACCACTATGACCTGGAAAAGGTAAAGGAGAGAATACTTGAATATCTTGCTGTAAGAAAACTGAAAGAAAAGATGAAGGGTCCCATACTCTGTTTTGTCGGACCTCCCGGGGTGGGTAAGACATCACTCGGAAGGTCAATAGCAAGGGCGCTCGGAAGACAGTTTGCAAGAATATCTCTCGGCGGGATGAGGGATGAGGCGGAGATAAGGGGACACAGGCGGACATATATCGGCTCTCTGCCGGGGAGAATCATTCAGGGCATAAAACAGGCAGGCTCGAATAATCCCGTCTTCATGCTGGATGAGGTGGATAAGATCGGCGCAGATTTCAGGGGAGACCCTGCTGCCGCCCTTCTTGAGGTTCTTGACCCTGAGCAGAACTTCTCATTCAGCGACCACTACCTCGGTGTTCCATTTGACCTTTCCAATGTAATGTTTATTACAACAGCGAATCTCACAGACCCAATACCATCGGCATTGAAGGACAGGATGGAGGTAATAACCCTTTCAGGATACACAGAGGATGAAAAACTGGGTATAACAAAAAAATATCTGATACCGAGACAGATGACAGAGCATGGTATAAATGAAAAACATATTCATATCTCCGACGAGGCGATACTTAAAATCGTCTCCCAGTATACAAGGGAGGCGGGTTTGAGGAACCTTGAAAGAGAGATAGCCGCTATATGCAGAAAGGTGGCAAGAGCTATTGCAGAGGGGAATGGAAAGCTTCATAAAATAAACGCTGCAGGTCTGCATAAATATCTTGGCGTGAGAAAATTCCTCTCGGAAACCGAAGCGGAGAGAAATCAGGTCGGTGTAGCAACAGGTCTTGCATGGACACAGGCAGGCGGGGAGATTATGCACATCGAGGTAACTACCATGAAAGGGAGAGGTGCTCTCACGCTTACAGGACAGCTTTGCGATGTAATGAAGGAATCCGCACAGGCTGCCATGAGCTATGCCAGATCGAGGTCTAAAAACTACGGACTCAAGGAAGATTTCTATCAGAAGATAGATGTCCATATCCATGTCCCTGCCGGCGCAATTCCAAAGGACGGTCCTTCGGCAGGGATAACCATGGCAGCAGCCCTTATATCGAGGCTTACAGGCGTCCCTATAAGGAAGGATATTGCCATGACAGGCGAGATAACATTAACAGGAAGGGTCCTCCCGATAGGCGGCTTGAAGGAAAAATCACTTGCGGCAAAGAGGGCGGGGATAAAGACTATTATAATTCCTAAGGACAACAATAAAGACCTCGAAGAGATACCGGCAAATATAAGAAAGGAGATGAAATTCATTCCCACAAAGGAAATGGACGATGTAATAAAAAACGCACTGCTGTTTAAGAAAAACAGAACAAAAATAATCACACAAAGACACAAAGGTCACAAATGAGAGAATAAATAAAAAAGATTAAGGAGAAATGGGGAAATAGGGAAAAGGGAGAAAAATATATTTAAAAATCTTTTTCCTTCTCAATTTTTCTCCTTACTCCTTTTCTTCTTTGTGCTCTTTGTGTCTTTGTGGTGAAATGTTTTTTATTTATTTTACATCAAGGAAAGGAGGATAAAAATGGCAAGCAAAACGAAAAAGAAGAAGCTCAGGAGGAGATGGAGAAGCAAAAAGGCATCACACAGGAGGTAAAGATAACGAATTTACAATTTACGATTTACGATTTTAAATTTTAAATTGTAAATCGTAAATTTAAAATTCTTATGAAACTATCCATTAAAGAAGTTGAGCATGTGGCGGAGCTGGGGCGGTTGGAGCTGACTGACGAAGAAAAAAACAGATTTGCAGAACAGTTGAGCAATATCCTTACACACATAGAGAAGCTCAATCAGCTCGATACAAGCAATATTGAGCCTACCTCCCATGTTCTGCCAATAAAAAATATATTCAGGGATGATGCCGTAGCACAGACCTTCGGGTCTGAAGGCGATTCCCTATCAAATGCCCCTGATAAAGATAGAGGGTATTACAAAGTTCCGAAGATTATAGAGGAGGCGTAATAATGATAGAATTAAGGCATTGTTACCTTCTGTCAGATGTGATATATCCGAAATATCTCGGATATGAACAAGTTAACAGTAACTCTTAAAGACAACAATGATAGATTTAATCTTAACAAACAATGAGGACAGAAATCTCAAACATCTGCTTTCAGAACTTGGCGACAAAGCGGACAAGATTAAGGTGGCAGCGGCTTTCTTTTCCGACACTGAACTCATCA
>JACQEW010000073.1 GCA_016200365.1 Nitrospinota bacterium | reverse complement strand
TGCAAAGAGGGGAACACCCAATACAAATGCTCCAAAGAATAGGTGCATCTGTGCTATAAACCAGATTACCTTCCTTGAATCTAAACCAAAAAAGGCGCTGTAGTCGCTCCCTCCTTCTGATGCAAAGACTGGAATACTGCTGAGTAAAAGAAAAAATGCGGATATGAAACCACAGATTACACAAATTTTCACAGATGATTTAATCGTTTTGAAAAATTCCATTTCCCTCCTCCTTAGTTGAAAAACAAAAACCTGATTAATCCGCAGATTACGCAGATTACACAGATTTTTTAAAAAATATTTTGTTTTAATCTGCGATAATCTGCGTAATCTGCGGATATATAATTTCCTTGTTAATATTAGTCAGTGAAAGTCTGTGGCAAAAAAATTATTTTTAAAAATTGTTTATGTCCTTGCTATCTCCTCAATACTATGATTCCGTAATACATCTGATAATTTATCTATTCCTTCTTTATAAGCATTATGAATCGGACATATCTCGTTATCTTCCTTTTTACAGCTATCCCTGTGGCAGTCATAGAAAGCAGATAAGGGACCATCAATACCTTCTATAATATCAAGCAGATTTATATTGCGGGGAGACTTAGCCAGTATAAAACCTCCATCCAATCCTCTCACTGACTTGACTATTCCCCGTTTTAACAGGACCTGAAATATCTTAACTAAGAAGCTTTTTGGTATACACTCAGACTCGGAAATCTCCGATAGCGGGATTACCCTCTCCTCAGGTTGAGAGACAAAATAGATAAGCCCCCTCATTGCATATTCAACTCCCCTGCTTAATCTCAGCAATCAACCTCCTAATTAAGTAACCTTTAAAGACCCACTTTAATTTAAAAATTAATATTATTTAAATAGTCAGCAATAGATATGCCAAATAATAAAAATTGCTCCATTGTTTCCTTATTCCATTGTTTTATTGAAAGATAACCATGAAGCAATGAAACCATGAAACAATGAGTTAATGATGGATTACTGTGGCAAAAATGTATGGATTTTGATAGGAGAATCGGAATCAGAGATTGTAACTATATATAAACAAGACCTTTTCAGTCTTTTAATGCAAAAATTGTTCAGAGATGACACATGTGGCAAAATGACGCACTGAGTATAAGCTCAGACTTACATTGACTAAACAATGAACAAAACGCTCCTTCGGAGCGGATTTAAACAGGTAACATAATACCACCACATCTTTCACAACTAAATCGTGGTGGAACTGATCTGCCTGTGCGTTGCACGCAGACAGGTATACCCTTTTGCCTGTTCCATGGCTCTCATACCAGAGCGATCAATTCTTTTTCTAATCCCTAACCCCTAATCCCTAATCCCTGCTTTCAGAGCAGGACGGGCTACATACCTGCCTGTGCTGAAGGCAGACAGGTCTCCCCTTATATCTCACTGCATACCGAGAGGAGGTCATCTTGCTTTTTCCATTTACATAGAAACCTTTTGTATTGTCTTTAAACAGATTATCTATTAGAATGTTGTTACTCTTGCTCTTTGGTAATCTCTTTTTAATCCCAGATAATGCATTAACCACAGAGAACACAGAGGAATATAGGGTATAGCGTATAGCGTGTAGGGTATAGGGTATAGTAAAAAACTAATCCCTAACCGCTAATTGAATTATAGGGTTTTTAACTCTTTTAAAAAACTATGTGGTCTCTGTGGTTTTATTCACGCATTTTTTGGGATAATCTCTATACATTAAAAAAACCGATGTTTTATCGTTTATTTTTATTACTCCTTATATTACCCTGTCTGCTATTTGACCGGCCGTCTCTGGATGCCCAGGAGTTTACGCCGTCTGAATATCAGGTCAAGGCTGCCTTCCTCTACAACTTCCTGAAGTTTGTGGAATGGCCCCCCGATGCCCCTCATAATGACACTTCCACCCTATCGGTTTGCATACTGGGGGAAGACCACTTCGGCTCTGCCCTCGATGCGATGAAAGAAAATGCAGTGCAGGGCAAAATGATTGCCATAAAAAGAACGAATAACCTCAGAAATATAAAGGATTGCAGCGTTATTTTTATAAGCGGCTCGGAAAAGAAAAATCTCGGCGATATTCTGCAGTTCCTGAAAGACTCGGCGGTATTGACTATCAGCGATATAGATGGTTTTGCAGAGGCAGGCGGGATAATAGCGTTTGTAAGAGAGGATGGCAAGGTCAGATTCAAGATAAATATAAATGCAGCCAGACAGTCGCAGTTGAAGGTCAGCTCAAAATTGTTAAAACTCGCTCATATTGTTGGAGACAGCAAATGATTAAATCTATCAGAAGGCTATTCAGGAGATTATCAATACGGTATAAAGTGCCGCTGGTTATTATGTCTTTAGCCACAGCGACACTGCTGATAATATTCATAGCCATGGTGGTAAATGAGTGGTTTGTAATGAAGGAGAATATCGAGGGAAATATCGAGGCGCAGACAAGGATTATCGGGGCAAACAGCGCTGCCGCATTAGTCTTCGATGATACAAAGGCTGCTGCAGAAACACTCTCGTCCCTTTCGGCATCACCCCATATTGCATCGGCGATCCTCTATGATAAAAAAGGCAAGCCCTTTGCCCGCTACCTTAGAAATAATGCAGAGAAATCCCTTCTCCCATATGAGCCTGTGAAAGAAAGATATTATTACAAGGGAAACCATCTAATTGCTTCTCAGGATATTTCCTTTGATAACAAGAGCATTGGCAGCATCTCCGTAACCACTGATCTGGATGATTTTTACTCCTCTCTAAAACGATACATAGCTTATATTACTGTCATCATGATATTTGCCCTGGCGGGTGTAATTCTGCTCTCCTTTCTGCTCCAGCGGCTGATTACCCGGCCGATAGTGCAGCTCAATAACCTGATGAGCCTTATCTCGAGGGAAAAGAACTATTCACACCGTGCCGTAAAATATACCGATGATGAAATCGGGGCGCTTGTTGACGGCTTTAACAATATGCTCTCCATAATTCAGATACACCAGACAGAAATGATAAAATCCGGGCAATTGGCATCCATCGGCGAGCTTGCAGCAGGCATCGCCCATGAAATAAACAACCCTATAAACGGCATCATCAATTACGCACAGATAATCGCCAATAAATCCGAAAATGCAAGCAGGGAAAACGATATTGCAAACCGCATCATAAAGGAGGGTAACCGCATTGCCAGCATCGTCAGCAGCCTCCTCTCCTTCTCCCATCAGGATAAAGAGGAAAAGGCGGTTGTCCCTGTCCATGAGATACTCTCCGACTCCCTCGAGCTGACAGAGAGACAATTATTAAAAGACAACATCATTTTAAAAACCGATGTTTCTCCACAGTTAACGGAAGTAATTGCAAATTCCCAGCAGGTACAGCAGGTCTTTATGAATCTCATAAGCAATGCAAGATATGCGCTGAACAGCAAATATACGGAAAAACACACTGATAAGATATTTGAGATTTACGGAGAAGAGGTAATAATTGATAATTACCCCTATATAAAAGTTACATTCCATGACAGGGGTATAGGCATACCTGCAGATATAAAGGATAAAATCATAGAACCTTTCTTTACAACCAAGCCGAGGGGGGAGGGGACAGGGCTTGGATTAAGCATCAGTCACGGCATCATCAGCGACCACGGCGGTAAGATTACGATTGAGAGCAGGGAAGTGGAATTTACAAAAGTTGCAGTCGTCCTGCCCGCAAAGAAAAGGACAAAAACCTGATTTCACCACAAAGACACAAAGGACACAAAGAAAAGAAATAAGAAATGGAGAAAGAAATAACAACCCCCTCAGTCCCCCTTAACAAAGGGGGATTAAGGGGGTTGTCTCCCTTTTACTTTTTTTCCATTTTTCTTTAATCTTTTCTTTTATTCCCTTTGTGCTCTTTGTGCCTTTGTGGTGAAAGGGTGTTATAATTTCACATGAACAAAAAGGCAGTAGTGCTTTCGAGCGGCGGCATAGATTCTACAACTGCAATGGCGATTGCAAACTCTGAAGGGTATGAAATCTATTCCCTGAGCTTTAATTACGGACAGAGGCATTCCTTTGAGCTTAAAATGGCTTCCGAGATAGCAAGATTTTTCAATGTCAGGGAGCATCTCATTCTTGACATAGATTTAAGAAAGATCGGCGGCTCCGCTCTTACAGCCGATATAGAAGTGCCAAAAAACAGAAGTCAGAAGTTAGAAGTTAGAAGTCAGAAGTTAGAAATAAAAGATTCTAAACTCACAACTCACAACTCACAACTCACAACTATTCCTGTCACCTATGTCCCCGCGAGAAATACTATCTTTCTATCCTTTGCACTTGCATGGGCTGAGGTGCTGAAGGCTGACGATATTTTTATAGGGGCAAATGCTGTGGATTACAGCGGTTATCCTGACTGCAGACCTGAATATATAATCGCCTTTGAAAAAATGGCGAATCTGGCAACAAAGGCAGGAGTTGAAGGGAGAAGTCATATAAAGATTCATACCCCCTTAATCAATCTCACAAAAGGTGAGATAATAAAAAAGGGGCTGGAGCTTGAAGTTGACTACAGTATGACATCATCATGTTACAACCCTGATAAAGATGGACACCCCTGTGGTCTCTGCGATAGCTGTCAGTTTAGATTGAAGGGCTTCACAGAGGCAGGTATAGAAGATCCGCTATTAAAACTGCAAACAAACCACAGAAGCACGGAGACACGGAGAAAGGGAAAAAGATTAAAAAAAGAGGAAAGAGGCAAGAAACAAGCTGAAAGCTGAAAGAAGTCCCCTTTGAGCCTTGAGCTTTGAGCTTTCTTGCTTCTTGCTTCTTTTTTTCTCTGTGACCTCTGTGTTCTCTGTGGTTAAATTCTTTTTTTTATGGAATTAAAAGTTATTTTAGAAAATATCCCTGTAAAATCTGGGGTTTATATAATGAAGGATGATAGAGGCGTCATCCTTTACATAGGCAAGGCAAAATCTTTAAGAGCGAGGGTGAGGTCATATTTTCAGGACTCCATCTCCCTGACTCCAAGAATTAAAACCATGGTTTCTCTGGCTGCAGATGTGGATTATGTCGTTACAGAGAATGAAGTGGAGGCATTGATTCTTGAGAGTAATCTGGTAAAGAGGCATAAGCCTAAATTCAATGTAATCTTAAGAGACGACAAACATTTCCCTTATCTTAAACTTGCGGCAGATGAGATGTTTCCCTATCTCTCGATTGTCCGAAGGGTAAAAAAAGATAAGGGTATCTATTTCGGTCCCTACACATCCGCAAAATCTCTCCGCAGGACACTCAAACTCATACATAAGATATTCCAATTGCGTCAAAGCAGAGACCCCTTAGACGGCGCACCGAAAAGACGTCCCTGTCTTAATTATCAGATGGGAAGATGTCTTGCACCGTGTGCAGGATATGTGAAAAAGGAAGATTACGAAAGAATCGTCAAAGATATTATCTTCTTCCTTAAAGGAAGAAATGATGAACTCCTGAATAGTTTAAAGAAAAAAATGGAAGAATCGTCGGAGAAATTAAGATTTGAAGATGCAGCAAGGACAAGAGACCAGATTTCATCGGTAGAGAGGGTAATGGAGAAACAGAATATCATATCCACTTCCCTTGAAGACCAGGATGTCATAGCCGCATATAGAGATAACGGAAGGGTAAATATCCAGCTTCTGTTTATACGGTGCGGAAAGATAATAGGCGATAAAAATATTGTAACCCCCTCCTTTAAGACCTCCCCTTTTTCCCCTCCTTCAGAAGGAGGGGAGGGGGAGGTCTTAAAGGGGGGCTGGGGGGATTATGATGATGCCGAGATATTGTCATCATTTGTCAGACAGTATTACAGCGGCGATGTATTTATACCCGATGAGATTATTCTTGAAATGGAAATAGAGGAGAAGAATATTATAAAGGACTGGCTTTCTGAAAAGAAAGGCGGAAAGGTGGATATAATCGTTCCAGAGAGAGGGAGAAAGAGGGAGCTTATCCGCATGGCAAAGGAGAATGCAGCAATCTAACTTAAAGCAACTCTACATTCGACGGATTTAAGAAGAGAGTCGCTAAAAGACTTAAAAACAAGACTCGGCTTAAGCAGACTGCCGCTAAGAATCGAAGCATTTGACATATCAACCATAATGGGAACATCAGCCGTAGGCTCTATGGTAGTATTTAACGATGGTGAGCCTGCAAAAAACGAATATAAGAGATTCAGGATAAAGACATTAACAGGTATGGATGATTACGGAATGATGAGGGAGATAATTTTAAGGAGATATAGTAGGACAGGCGTCCCGCCTGTCAATATGCCCGATCTAATCGTAGTTGACGGCGGAAAGGGGCAACTGAATACTCTCATCAATGCACTAAAGGAGCTTTCTATAACCAATATAGACACAATAGGAATTGCTAAAGGGGAGGATAGGAATAATCCAGAAACAGATATAATATATTT
>JACQEW010000069.1 GCA_016200365.1 Nitrospinota bacterium | reverse complement strand
TTTATAGGTCCTACCCCGCAGAATATAAGGCTTATGGGCAATAAGGTCAAGGCGAAAAACACCATGCAGCAGGCAGGTGTGCCGATTGTCCCGGGAAGTTCTGAGAGAGTTGAATCCACCGATGATGCGGCTGCAATTGCAGAAAAGATAGGATACCCTGTGATACTGAAGGCATCGGCAGGAGGAGGAGGAAGGGGCATGAGGATTTTAAGAAAAAAGGAAGATTTCGTGGACTCCTTTAAAGTGGTTCAGTCTGAGGCTGCTGCTGCCTTTGCCGACCCTCACATCTATCTCGAGAAGTATATCGAAAGACCGAGACACATAGAGTTTCAGATAGTGGCGGATGAAAAGGGGAATATTATCCACCTCGGCGAAAGGGACTGCTCCATACAGAGAAGGCATCAGAAGCTGATTGAAGAGTCTCCGTCGCCGGCATTGAGCCCGAAATTGAGAAAAGAGATGGGGGATTGTGCCGTAAATGCGGTAAAGTCTATCGGGTATCAAAGTGTAGGCACGGTAGAATTCCTGCTCGACGGAGAGGGCAATTATTATTTTATAGAGATGAATACCAGAATACAGGTTGAGCATCCTGTTACGGAGATGGTGACCGGTGTAGACCTTATCAAAGAGCAGATAAGGATTGCCGCGGGCGAGCGTCTTAAAATCAAGCAGAAGGATGTAAAGATATTCGGTCACAGTATCGAATGCAGGATAAATGCAGAAGACCCCGATAAATTTGTCCCCTCTCCGGGAAAGATAACTGCCCTGAATATACCCGGCGGTCCCGGTGTAAGGGTAGATACTGCCGTATACTCGGAATATACGGTCCTTCCCTACTACGATTCCCTGATAGCGAAGCTGATAGTTCACGGGCTTGACAGAGAGGATGCAATTGCAAAGATGAACCGCGCATTAGAGGAATTTCATGTGGAAGGAATCAAGACCACCATCCCCTTTCATAAAAAGGTTCTCTCCCATAAAGATTTCATAAAAGGAGAATTCTATACGGATTTTGTCGAAAGACTTAATACAAAATAGGACACCAGAGCACCAGAGCACCAGTGCACCAGTAATACAATATTCTGGTGTTCTGGTGTTCTGGTGCCCTGGTGCTCTAATGTTATGTCCGATTACGATGTAATAGTTATAGGTGCAGGAATAGGCGGGCTGACCTCTGCCTCCCTTCTCTCAAAGCGCGGACTCAAGGTGCTCCTCCTCGAGCAGAATTCGACTGCAGGCGGGCTGTGCAATACAATCTCAAAGGGCGGCTATCATTTTGATATAGGCGCCTCTCTGTTCTGGGGCTTTGGACATGGAGAGATTTTCCACTATCTTTTTTCAGAATTTAATATACTGAATGACCTGCTTGAAAGAGAGTCTGTTGTAAGGAAGATAGAGCCGGGTCTTCAGGTAATTCTCCCCAACCACAGAGTTAATGTATATTCGGAGAGGGAAAGGCTCTATGAAGATCTGAAGAGGGAATTTTCATCGGATTTGACAAATCTGGTAAAACTATATCAGGAATCGGACAAAACCGAGAATGAGATTTTTAACCTTGTAAATAAAAGGCACGGCTATTCGCTTAAAAACCACTACCGGCAGGACAGTAACAGATTGAAGATGCTTTATGCCGATATAGCGATTTTCTTGAAAAGGAAAAAAAATATCTTGCAGTCATTTAATTGGGTTAATAGAGAGGAGATAGAGAGGTTTATTGACCTTCAGCTTATTTATTTCGCCCGCAAGGGTCTTGCCGATATATCCTTTCCTTTATTGACAACAGCACTCGGCATACCGAGAAGGGGAATATATGGCATACGGGGCGGCGCCGGAACACTATCCGGTATACTTGAAAAACAACTGGTGAGATATGGAGGCAAGATTACCTGCAATTCCTTTGTAGAGGAGATAATTTTAAGAAACGGGAGGGCATCCGGTGTAAAGGTCAGGACTGAACACTCCGTTAATGAAATTGGGGCTAAATGGATTATTGCCGACACATCTATTTCAAATATTGGAGATAATTTAATAAAGAAAAAAAGAAAGAAGGCACGATTTTCAAAAATTGCAAAAAAAATGGGGCACGGTCTTGTCCCTTTCACTGTCCTGCTAGGTGTGGACGAAAGGGTGATACCCGAGCAGATGGGCGAGCATGCGATAATGATGAGGCATTATGAGCTTCCACCGGAAGGCGATAATGTGATATTCATCTCTGTCAGCCCTTCATGGGATGAGACGAGGTCTCCGCAGGGAAAGAGATGTATAACAGCAACATATTTTATACCTGCCGATGAATCTGCAAATATTGACTGGGAAAAGGAGAGGGGAAATAAAACAGAAGAGATGATAAATTTTTTAGAGCAGCTCCTGCCCTTTGTATCAGACTTCGTAGATTGTTCATACAGCATTGCTCCTGACGATTACAGCCGTATAACTTTGAGAAGCAACGGCATTGCAAGGGCAGGAAACTGCCGCTCTGACATATATGGATTTAACGGATTATCTCTTAAAACACCTGTCAGAAGGCTTTTTATAGTTGGCGGCGATGCCTTTCCCGGATCAGGCGCTGCGCATACGGCAAAATCGGGTGTAAGGGTTGCAGAGGAGATACTTAGGAAAATATAAAAACATATAAGGAGAAAGGGAGAAAATGGGGAAAGGGAGAATGCAAAAACTTAATAGAACGCAGATGACGCTGATTTAACGGATTCTCGCTGATTAAAAAAATAAATCATTAATCCGTGTCAATCCGTCTCATCCGTGTTATCCGTGTTCTATTTTATTATTTATTTTTCCCCATTTCTCCTTAATCTTTTTCTTTTGTTCTGTATTTGAAGAATCTATGCCTCAATCGGATATTAAGAAGCTTGAAATCTTCGAGAATCTGACCGACCTGTTGGAAAATGTCAATGACATAGTGTATACCCACGACCTTAACGGAAATTTTACATCACTGAACAAGGCAGGGAAAAGCATCCTTGGCTATACAGAGGATGATGCCCTCATATTAAATATCACACAGGTTGTAGCCCCAGAGTATCTGCGGCTTGCCCGCTGGATGATAACATCTAAAGTTGAAGGGGAAACCCCAAAAACAACCTACGAGCTGGAGGTTATCGCAAAGGACGGCAGGAGGGTGCCGCTTGAAATCAGCAGTCAGCTTATCTATAAGGAGAGGAAGCCCGTCGGCGTGTTTGGAATTGCCCGGGATATTACAGATCGCCGTAAAGCTGAGGATGAAAAGAGGATGCTCCAGGAAGAGGCAATGAAGGCAGCGCATCTGGCATCCATCGGCGAGTTTGCTGCAGGCATTGCCCACGAGATTAACAATCCCATAAACAGTATCATCGGCTATGCACAGGTATTGGCAGGCAAGGGGAAGGGGAATAAGGGGAGCATAGGGCGGGGTATTGTCGTGGATATTACGGACCGGATTATAAAAGAGGGCGACCGCATAGCCAGCATAGTCAAAAATCTTTTATCCTTTACCCGTCAGAGGAAAGACGAAAAAGACTCTGTCCGTATACATGAAATCCTGTCCGATACACTTGCCCTTATAGAGACGCAATTGCGAGATATGAAGGTGAATATCTCCAGCGGATTGCCGGAGATAATTGCACACCATGGACAGATTCAGCAGGTCTTTTTGAATATCATAAATAATTCCCGGTATGCCCTGCAGCAGAAATATCCCAAAAAACATGAGGACAAGATACTTGAGATAACCGGCGAAAAAATAGAAATTGAAGATAGTCAGTATATAAAAGTGACATTTTATGATAAAGGGATAGGTATACCTGCGGATTTAATAAGCAGAATAATGGATCCCTTCTTTACAACAAAACCGAAAGGGGAAGGAACCGGTCTGGGTTTAAGCATCAGCCATGGAATTATCAGCGGCCACGGAGGCAGGCTTGCAGTTAATAGTATCGAAGGGGAGTTTACGAGGGTTGAGGTAATTCTGCCTGCAAAAAGAACAAAAAAGAAAGATTTTTAGCCACAGACCTTATGATTAAAAAGTAAAGAAGCAAGTCTTACTTTCAGGTTATACTCCTTGAGATAGATAACCATAATCGAAAGG
>JACQEW010000048.1 GCA_016200365.1 Nitrospinota bacterium | reverse complement strand
TCTGTGGTTAAGATTAAGTCTTTGTCCTTATTTTGCCTCCTTACCTGCAACCGGCTGTCCGTTGCTTAACAGTTTTTTCAGCGTCAGATTCATGCAGAGCGAAGCGCTGCAATTCGGATATTCCAGTATCAAAGGCTTAAACTTTTTTATAGCCTCAGAAACCCTCTCGTCATAGGGAATATACCCGGCATAGTCAAGTCCTACACCGAGATATTTCTTTGTTATATCTCTTATCGAGCTTCCTATCATTATGCTGTCATTTTCCCTGACCTGATTCACTATGAGCTTTGGAGAAAAGGTATCAATCTTTTTTTCTAAATCGGCCGCCACAGAGCTGTCCATCCGATATATCCTTTCCAGCAAATCGTAGAGGGTCTTTATTGATTCATTTCCCCTCGCCTCTGTAGCCAATTTGAATATATCCTGAAATCTTGAGGTGTTCAAAGAATTATTGAGCCTTCGTAAGATAGCGCACTTTATAAAGCGATATACATTTTCCACTGAAGTAGGCTCGGGAACAACCACCACTACACTGCAGTCGGAGATGAGAAAAAGATCGAGGACATTGAAGGATGTCCCTGCACCGAGGTCGAGGATTATATAATCGGCGGGGATATTTCTTATATATTTTATAAGTTTTTGTTTCTGGGCATAGGGGATATTTGCAATAGTGAGGAAGTCATTGGCGCCGCTGATAAATTTCAGATTTTCTATCGGGGTGTCTATCAATAATTCGTCAAAGGATGTTATCTTCTTCAAAAGGAAATCTGCTATAGTAGTTTTTGGGTATCTTATGCCGAGGCAGGTGTGAAGGTTGGCGCCGCCGAGGTCTGCATCAATTGCTACAACTTTACTTCCAGTTTTTGCAAGGAGTATGCTTATGCTTGCCGCAACTATCGTCTTTCCTGTCCCCCCTTTGCCCCCTCCTATCGCCCATATCTGCTTTGCAGAGTAGTCGGGGATGAGCGGTATGTCTGTCTGAGACATTTAAACACCCCTGTAGGGGCTGTTCCCCGAACAGCCCCAGTAGGCTCGTTCAGGGAACGATCCCTACAATCTTTTGTAGGTTACCCCCTAATCTTGTTAATATAGTAACAACTTGCATAATAGCGGTCAAGGGGAAAAAATATTTGACAAACCAATCTATATATCGGTATTATCTTCATGAAATGAAAGAAAAATTTTTAAATTTCTTTAATAACTTCAACTTCTCCGACCTGATAGGTTTTATCAGCGCTATGGATATATTCGGCTATATCCTCAACTGGAAAACAATTGCTGCTGTTATACTTTTAGCCGTTGTCTCCCTGTTTGAGAGGTCGAGAGCGATTGTATTAAGCTTCATATTTTATACCGCTGTCATGCTGTATATCCTTCTTGTCATGATTGTTCTTAAAAACTCAGATGTCAGTGAGCCGTCTGTTTTTATATTTATGCTCAGTCATCTTGTCGGGGGTATAGGGTTAGGGGTTTACAGGTATTTGATGAAATAAAAATTTAGACACTACCCGCAGAGGCGCGGAGACGCAGAGAAAAACTAACAACCTACAACTGTTGTTTGTTGTCAGTCGTCAGTTGTTAGTTGTAGGTTCTTCATCTCTGTGCCTCTGCGTCTCTGCGGTTAATTGCATTATTCTAGTGTGAGGGAAATTATGAAAATTGAGCTTTTGGCAATAACACCTGATGCAGAGAAGTTGATAGAGTCGGCGGGAAGGACATGCTATCTGTCCTTTGATAAGGTCAATGAGGACAGCCATAAGAGGTTTGTCAGGATGTTACTCAAGAGCGGGCATGAGTCTGTGCTTGAGCATGCTTATGCCACTTTCAGGATTACCGGCGGATCGAGGGCGTTCACCCATCAGATTGTCCGCCACCGCCTCTGCGCCTTTTCCCAGCAGTCCCAGAGGTATGTGGATGAGAAGGGATTTAATATCATAACACCGTCTTCCATCGAGCAAAATAAAGAGGCAAAGAGAATATTTGACGATTTTATAAAGAGCGCCAAGGATACCTATATTAAACTTCAATCGCTTGGTATAAAGAAAGAGGATGCAAGGTTTGTCCTCCCCAATGCAGTTGAGAGTGAAATCGTAATATCCGCAAACTTCAGGGAGTGGAGGCATATTTTAAGGGAGAGGTGCGGCAAAAGCGCCCAGTGGGAGATAAGAGAGGTGTCCCTTGAGATACTGAGGATTTTAAAAAGACACGCCCCGACAGTGTTTGAGGATTTTGAGATTGATGAGATTGAAAGGACTGCGAGAATAAGAACCTAATTTCTAATTAAGGAATTTTAATTTTTTGTTTTTTATTGGGAATTGGTAATTAGAAATTGGTAATTTTTTCATCTCACTATCTTCAATATGGATTCATTCATATCGTCGAGCCTTTTTATCAGCATTTCGAGAAATTTATCTTTAAATTTATTCTGCATGGGAAGGTCAATTTTGTCAAAGTATTCTCCGTCTATTTTAAGGGCGATTACCTCTCCTTCTGCAATTACATTTGTGGAGCGCATTCTTTTGGCAAGCAGGGACATCTCTCCGAAAACCGCCCCTGCCTTTAATTTGTTCAAGACAAGGTTCGGGTGCTCGTCTTTTGTTATGCTTACACTCCCTTTCAGGAGTATATACACAGAAAAATCCGCCTCACCCTGTTTTATTATCTGTTCGTTAGGATGAAACCGCTGTATATTATTTTTGAGTCCTGCTATTATTTTTTTCTCTTCCTGTGTGAAGCCGGAAAAGAAATCTATTTTATTAATGAGCGGCAAAATCTGCTCCATTTCCATTAATTACCTCCTGTAAACCCCCACACCATATCCAAAGTTTTTGGTTTTACCCTCCTCACTTATCTTGAGGTATAAGATGGTTTTCACATCTTAGGGCTGCGATTTTTTGGTGTGGGGGTAAAAACCTATAGCGACAGGTATATTCGATTTGCCTGCTGTATAATCCGAAAATGAAGGAGTTGTTACAAACATCTGTGTTGACCCCCCTCCGTCCAAATTTAACACATGAGTGCAGTTTATATCCGGCAGTCTCATTATCTGTCTAATCTCATAAAAGCTGAGTCCGTTATAATTTGTATCTGTGGCATATATGATAACCCTGTTTAAGCCGTCTGTAGCTATCCCCGAGCGGTAGTGGATAGAATTGGTATCTTTTAATCCGTCTGTATCCTTGCCGTCCGCTATCAATACAGGACCGACCTGCAATGCCTGTGTAACGCCGTCGGCTGCAAAATCATCTCTGTAGACTATATGTGGGATGCTGTCCTTTACATAAAATATCCCTGAGTATAGCGGATGGGTTGCTATCCTCCTGTTAATCGTTTTGCCGTCGCTTATCAATAGTCCAAGAGGCTCTCCATTTACATCGAAAAAACTTCCGTTTATAGCTGCAATCGCCCCTTCCTTTTCTGTAATGCTTTTTACATTTGAGCTTCTATTATATATAACTTTTATGACGACTGACTGGGGGTCAATTCTTAACAGCTTGAAAGCTATTATGCCGTCCCCCCTTTTAAATTTGATGATTTTAAAATCTATACCCTTATCAATATTTTTCCATTCCTCGCTGCTGACGATTGTCAGTATATTGCCCGACGGGCTTTTGATAGATTTAGTCTCTCCGGCAGTCTCGGCATAAGTATTTTTTAAGGATAGCAATAAAAAAAGGATATAAAAAAGACTCTTTGCGAACATTCCCGGAGATTTTATCAGAGTTTAATATTTGTTGCAATGAAAAACAGGGTATGGTAATATTTATTCGCATAAAATCTTATGTGCGGGACGATTGCCTATGCTCCACGATATTAAAAGATTTATCCTGCTTAAGCTCAAGACAGCAGAATATCGCCTATGGGTTTACAGGCAGAATATTGCAATAAACAGGGCTTTCCGGCTTGAAGCCCGGCACCCATACCCCCTTGCAGTTACCTCTTCCTTCCTAATTATCTCGTTGATGGTTGTATCCTATATCGTCGTTTATAATATTAAAGGGAATATTATCGGCTACAGCCGGCAGGGAATTCCTGTGGTTGAGGCAAATTTAGCAGCGCCTCCGGCACTCGATATTCAAAGAATTCCCCCTCCATCAGTTGTAAAAGAATTTGAAAAGAGAGAAGGTTTTACAATAGCAATTGATAAGGTAAGAAAGGAACTCTTTGTTTTGTCCCGCAGCGGCAAGGATTTCAGGATTGTTGAAAGGTTCAATGTTCTTCTCGCTAAAAACGGCGGCGATAAAGAGAAGTCAGGGGATATGAAGACCCCGGAAGGTGCATATAAGATTATCTCAGTAAAAGGGGATGACGAGCTTTTGCCTATGTATGGTCCAATGGCATTTGTATTGAATTACCCTAATGACATGGATAAAAAACAGGGTAAAACAGGTACAGGTATATGGATTCACGGTATAGGGGATGAAAATCGCGAGCCTGTTACCAAGGGATGTATTGCATTGGATAATAATCGTCTATTAAGGCTTTCAAGTTATATAAAAATTGATACCAGGGTATTCATATTTCCTGAAGGATTTATGATACCTGTCAATGACGAAAGTGTGACGGACATTTTAAATGAATCATTTATCATGGAGCTTAAAAATTCTATGGTGGCATCAAATCAATAAGGGTCAAGGGTCATGGGTCAGGGGTCAGGTAATGTAATTAAGAATTAAGGAGTTATTCTTTGA
>JACQEW010000067.1 GCA_016200365.1 Nitrospinota bacterium | reverse complement strand
TTAACTCCTCCAATTTTTGTTTAAGTGTTAGTAAAATTATATCATAAATTATAATTACTATAACTTTCACTAAAAATAAAAAAATTAGGGGAGTTTCTGGAAGTGCCCTAAACTCTCCTGAGGGGGTGAGGGTTTCGGTTGAGTCCATTCCTAATAACACCTTAACAACAGTTTAATAACTCCGACGATTGATGAAGGTTAAATTTTAAAGAAACTTTTAATCCAGTTAAAAGCTCTTTTAAAGTTTATATATTTTGTCAGGTTTTAAATCACAATAATCGAAATTTAAGTTCTAATCTAAGCTTTAAATTTCATATAGTTAGAGAGAAAGAGGAAGACTCTTACTATAGCCAACATTATTGGTATGAATATTGCTTTTTAACACCTTGATACCAGCAGGGGTAGACTCCCGATTTCCTATTCGCAGGGGGATTGGAATCGGGAGTTTTTTTATGTTCACCCCCACACCTATTTATGCGGGAACTTAACCATTTTACATGGGCATCGGTAACCGTTGGAAATAGGTGTGGGGGTAAATTACGAAAGGAGGTGAAGCAGAAGGATTTGCCGTTGGCAGCATTAGGACTAATGTGGGTGTCCAAATGCTCAGTTAGAAGTTAAAGAAGTTAAATCAATAAACGAGGAGGTAGCATGAAAAAAGTTTTAAGTATATCAATAGTTGTCTTTTTCATGGTAGTTTGTGCAGTTCCATCCTTTGCAGGCCCATCCAGGGCAATCATTCAGGAGATGGGCTCTGTAATTGGAGCAGGAGAGGTTAATACTGATTTAGATTGGGTATCTCAAACAGTGAGTGTGGCAAGCGCAAGGGATACCACAATTGGAAATGGTAATGCTACAACAGGTGGTATAACCCTTTCATCTGTTAATATCGGGGTTACCGAAAATTTAGAGCTTCGTCTCGGGAGGCTTCCGGGTCTTAGGAGTTTTATAACTCTCCCTGTGGGCAGTGGTAATAATTACGGCTTGACACTTAAGACAGGCGGCTTTGTTCCCGGACTCGGTATCTGGGCAGGTTATGGCTCAAGCGCTTTAAGGGATATGAATTCAGGTAATAGTAATACAGGAGATATAGATTCATCTTCATGGAGACTGGGGGCTGCATATACATGGGCTGGACCTGTGATAATTAATCTATCGGCAGATATTGGCGCGGATTCCGCAAAGGCTGCAAATGTTAATACTGCTGGGGATACGACAACTACTGCATTTGCAGGGGCTGCCCTTTATCCGCTCCGAGAAAATCTCCTCGTCGGACTCGAGCTGCACTATGCGACTATAGATTTAGACAAGGCTAAAGCAGCGGGTATTGACAAGGTGGATGCACTTGTGCCGGCATTAGGCGCAAGGGCAACTGCCGGTAATTGGACAATTGATGCCATAGCAGCGCTGGCTGGAGTAAGCCTGAAACCGGATGCTTCGGGCACTGAGACTGCAACAGCTACGGTTATCGGTGTTCCAACTGTAAGGGTAAACTACAAGTTCTAAGTTCTAAGTTCTAAGAATAGGATAGCCCGGCTCCCTCATGGTAAATTAATACCTCTCTTCCAGGTATTATTACCTCCTCAGATGAGGAGCCGGGTATCCGCCTACGATTACCATTTCTGCCTTACCTTTAACCTTCCATCCATGAAATGGAGAATTTTTCCCCTTTGACCTGAATTTCGTTACATCTATCTGCCATTCTTTTTCAATATCTATAATTGTAATATCAGCGTCCGCTCCTTCCGAAAGCGTCCCCTTGTTTAATCCCAGTATTCTGGCAGGGTTTACGGTAAATTTTGCAATTGCATCATTGAGCGGCATCGCCCCCTCATTTACATATTTTAATGTCAGAGGCAGGGCGGTCTCAAGCCCTGCTATACCAAAGGGCGCCCTATCAAATTCTACCTCTTTCTCAGAGGACTCATGTGGTGCGTGGTCTGTGGCGATTACATCTATTGTCCCTTCTCTTAAAGCCTCCCTGACTGCAAGGAAATCGCCCTCACTTCTCAAAGGAGGGTTCATCTTTGCATTGGTATTGTAACCGTTTACATCCTTATCGGTAAGTGTAAAATAGTGCGGGGCTGTCTCGCAGGTAACCTTTACACCCCTGAACTTTGCATCCCTGATTAACATTATCGAGCCGGAGGCGCTCACATGGGCAATATGGAGTCTTGCGCCTGTAATCTCTGCGAGGGCAATATCCCTTGCAACCATTACAACCTCTGCAGCATTCGGTATTCCTTTAAGTCCCAATTCCGTTGAGATAAATCCCTCATTCATCACACCGCCTTCGGAGAGATGCAAATCTTCACAATGTGAGATTACAGGTAAATCAAACATCGCGGCATACTCCATCGCCCTCCTCATCAATTCACTGTTCATTACCGGTTTCCCATCATCGGAGATTGCTACAATACCTGCCGATTTCAATTCCCCAATCTCTGACAGCTCCTCCCCTTTAAGCCCCTTTGTAATAGCTCCGACAGGATATACATTTACAACACCCTCTTTTTTTGCCTTATCGAGTATAAAATCCGTTACGGACTGATTATCATTTACAGGCTTTGTATTTGGCATACAGGCAATCGCCGTAAAACCGCCTGCTGCCGCTGCCTCAGTCCCTGTCTTTATAGTCTCCTTATACTCATAACCCGGCTCCCTTAAATGAACATGAATATCAATAAAGCCGGGAGTTACAAGCTTATTAGAGGCATCTATAAGGCTGAAGGCTGAAGGCTGAAGGCTAATAGATTTTCCCACTTTAATTATCTTGCCGTTTTCAATAAGGATGTCCAACACAGCATCAATCTTATTTGCAGGGTCAATAACCCTGCCGTTTTTAATAAGAATTTTTTCTTTTAATTTATTATTGGTCATAGTTGAATAATTGTCTCTGCTTTTGGTGGTTAGTATCAGGATTCCTTTTTATTTCCTCAATTTGACCATTTAACCTTTTAACTATTACATCATAATAGTTTTCAGAAATGTCCATTGTTATATAGTTTCTTTTTAATTTTTTTGCCACTGCTACAGTTGTGCCAGTTCCACCAAATGGGTCTAAGACAATATCATTAACATTTGAACTTGCCCCAATTATTCTTTCCAATAATGATTCAGGCATTTGACAGGGGTGGTCAGCGAGTCGTTCTTTAAAGGTTCCACAGATTCTTGAAAATTCCCAAACATCATCAGGGATTTTCCCTTGAGGATTAGCCCTCCTGTCATTATATATTAATTGACGGGCTGAAGGTATTCTGATAGCTTCTGAATTGAATTTGAATTTTTCTTTATCTTTTGTGAAGTAAAATATATGTGTATGTGCCCTATTAAATTTCTTTCTCTGATTTTGTCCAAAAGTATAATACCAGATAATCCAATTCCTAAAATAAAAACCTGTGTGTTTTAAAATAATGTTTATTTCTGCTGCAAACTCATCTCCTATGGCTATATAAATTGAGCCCTCTTTTTTTAAAAGCCTGTAAGTTTCTATAATCCAGTTTTTAGACCACTTATAATATTCGTCATAAGAAAGAGTATCATTGTATTTATCGTATTTAATCCCAATGTTAAATGGTGGGTCTGCAAAGACCAAATCTATAGACTCTGGAGGGATTTCCTTCATTACTTTGATACAATCACCCAAATAAACCTTATTGACTTCCATAATTATTCCAATTCAAACAAATCACATGGTTTTATTTTAAACTGTAATTTTGTAGGGTCAGGTGTTCCACCTTTTCTTTGTGCTGTAATTCTGCCAATATAAAAACTACCCTTTGGTGATATTATAACATCTCCGCCACCAAAGAAATTCATTACAGTATTAATATCTTTAAGTATCCATGTTGTTGTTACCTCACTTTTGTTATATCGAGTTACCAGCATCCAGTTAGCAGATAAGCCACCTCTACCCTTCAATATATCGCTTACTACTATAATGCGATTCCTTTTGAAAAAATCAATAATTTTATCTTGAATTTCTTTGGGCATTTCATCAATGAATAATCTTCTTTTGTCTCTTGGTTTAATTTTACCTGTTAATTTAGAAAATATTTTTGGATTTAATTCGCCTGTGAAAAGTTTTAACCAAATGGTAATTTCATTATCAAATCCCCACATTTTCTGGTAGGCGTCAACAGTTCTTTTATCCACCTGATTATAATCTGCATCAGAATTAGCCTTTTTTAGGGAGAGATTTTCAATTTTAAGAATATTACCAATTTTTATGATTATTCTTATTTGTGCATCAGCTTTTTTAAACTTTATCAATGTCTCATATTCTTTTTCTTCTATTTCAAATTTAGTTAAATCACCTTTCTTTATTCTGGTTGGAACTTGAATGGCTTTGACTGATTCCAGCTTATCAATACTGTAGCCCATGATTTTAAGCCACTCCTGAGATTCACTATCGTTTTGCCAAGAATTAAACTTTTTGCAGATACTTTTTTCATTAGCAAAACCGCCTTTAGCAGTTTTTGACCCAAGTTCTTTTTTATCCATATTGGGAAGATACCCTTTATCTAAACTCCACCTGTCAACAGATGAAGGACAGCCATTCTCACAGCAACACCGTTTGTAACCTGATCAAGTATAAGAGAATATGGTCCGTCGGCTGCATCTGCGGATATTTCAACACCTCTGTTTATCGGTCCAGGGTGCATTATCATAACATCTCCCTTTGCATTTTTTAATTTCTCCAGATTGAGTCCGAATAATCGGGAGTATTCCCTGATTGATGGAAACAATCCCTTCTCCTGCCTCTCAAGCTGAATCCTGAGCATCATAATCACATCCGCCCCTTCTATAGCCTTGCTCAAATCCGTAAATACCCTGACCTTCATTTTTCTTATATCCGCAGGCATCATTGTGGCAGGACCTGCAACAGTTACCTCCATCCCCATCTTATTCATTGCATATATATTTGACCTTGCCACACGGCTGTGCGATATATCGCCGATTATGCTGACCTTCAGTCCTTTGAGTTTCTTCGTCCGGCTCGTGACAAGTTTTTCCCTTATGGTAAAAATATCAAGGAGCGCCTGTGTGGGATGCTCATGTGCGCCGTCTCCTGCATTTATAACAGGGCACTTCAAGATTTTTGCAATAAAATGCGGTGCGCCGGAAGACGGGTGTCTTATAACCACTGCATTGGGGTTCATAGCCTCAAGATTCTTTGCAGTATCCTTCAGGGTCTCTCCTTTAGCAACACTGCTTGTTGATACGGAGATATTCACCACATCGGCGCTAAGCCTTTTTCCTGCAATCTCAAAGGATGTCCTCGTGCGGGTGCTTGGCTCATAAAAGAGATTTATTATCGTCTTTCCCCTTAAGGCAGGGACTTTCTTAATATCCCGCGATGAAATCTCCTTCATAGACTCAGCAGTATCAAGAATAAGGACTATCTCCTCAGGTGATAAATCTTTAGTCCCCAGCAGGTCTTTACTCTTTAATTTATTTATCATCTTCTTTTTCTACAATAACCCTGTCCACCCCATCCTCTTCTTTCAGCATAACCTTTACTGACTCATCATGGGATGTAGGGATATTCTTTCCGACAAAATCAGCCCGTATCGGCAGTTCCCTGTGCCCCCTGTCTATAAGAACCGCCAGTTGTATATTTGAAGGTCTCCCGAAATCTATCAATCCGTCAATGGCAGCCCTGATACTCCTGCCGGTATAAAGCACATCGTCCACCAATATAACCTTCTTATCTGTAAGAGAAAAGGGTATCTCGGTCTTTTTCACCATAAGCCTTGAAAGACCGGACTTTACATCATCACGGTAAAGGGTTATATCAATGATGCCGACAGAAATATCAACCTTTTCTATTTCTTTTATTTTTGCCGACAGCCTCTCTGCAAGATAAACACCCCTTGTCCTTATGCCGACAATAACGAGGTCATGGGGTCCCTTGTTTTTTTCCAGCACCTCATGGGCAATCCTCATAATCGCCCTGCCTATCTCATCGGCATTCATAACTTCCCGTGTATTCATATCACTACAAATAAAAAAACCTCCTGCCGTTAATCAGCAAGGAGGTTTCTATTCCCTTTTATATTTATCCTGCAAAAAAGGTTTTTGCAGGTAACTCTTACAATTCATTATCTCCCCTTTATAGCCTCTCCGGACCACTTAAAAGAGTTTACCCCCACACCTTATTGGAAATATCCTGCAGTCAAGGTATGGAAGTTTACTAATAATAAACAATTAAGCTCAGTTATGTCAAGAATATTTATCGGCTTTTTGTCTCTGGTCTATATTGACAACCGCATCGCCTACTCACATAATGATAGTATGTTCATGTAAACCCCCACACCTTGACCCACATATAAGTCTTATATGCGGGGCATTTACAACAAGGTGTGGGGGTAAATATTTTGGGAACTTTTTGTCCCTTTTGTTGTCTAAAGGATTGGATGAGCCATGAGTGAAATATCCGTGGATATAGTCAATGAGGCAGCCAAAGGCGATATTAAAGCCTTTGAGTCCATATATAGAGAATATTTTGGATTTGTGGCTAATGTGGCGTTTCGCATTGTCAACCATACAGATGATGCCGAAGATGTGGCACAGGAAGTTTTTATGACAGTATATCGGAACCTTAAAACCTTTCGCGGCGAATCATCATTGAAAACATGGATTTACCGCATTACGCTCAACACGGCGCTTAACCGCGCCAAAAGGCTGTCGAGAGAGAACAAGCAGACAACCGGGTATAACGATGACATGGCTGCTGCACAAGACCCTTTGTGTGTTGAAGATGGGATTAAAAAAGATGAAAATGGAAAAATGATAGGCGGACTTTTAGATGCCCTGAATCCCGACCAGAGGGCATGTATCGTCCTGAGGAGTCTTGAGGGCTTGAGTTATCAGGAGATTGCCGAAACATTGAATATTCCCATTAACACGGTTCGCAGCCGCATTAAAAGGGCAAGGGAGGCTATGATGGCATTAAGCAAGGAGGTGGCTCGATATGAAATGTAAAGAGATTCGGGAAATATTATTGACCGATTATTTAGACGATATGCTGAATGAGCAAGACAGGAAGGAAGTCGAGGCTCATTTATCTTTCTGCATCCATTGCAATGAGTTTGCAAAGATTGCAATCGAAAGTACGGCTGCACCCTTTAAAGATGCGCCAAAACTGCTGCTTTCGCAGGAGAAGATTTGGCATAAGATAAGAGCCGGGATTATTTCCGAAGAAAAGACAACTGCAGGAGCAGGTTTTTTGCCTGAATTAGCTGCTTCATTTAAAAATATCTTTGTGGTTAGGACGGCTTTGGCAGCAGCGGCAGTTGCCGTTATCGTTGTGGCTGCAATTGTATTTTTTAATCCTGTCCGGCAAAATCAGACAGTCAAAAAAACACCACCCGATGAATCAATACGGTATCTTGCATCTGCCATGGATGAGTTATCCGAAACAAATCCAGAGGAAGACAAAGGTTACGGAACGGATATCGAGAAATATTTTTTATGAGAGGGGAACTTTTCACATTTTCATTTTGTCTAAAAGAACAAAAGAATAATAATCACACAAAGACACAAAGGACACAAAGAAAAGAAAGGAGAAATGGGGAAATTGAGGAAAGGGAGAAAGGAAGTATTCTTTAAAAAAATCTTTTTTTCTTTCCCCATCTCTCCATCTTCTCCCTTTCTCCTTAATCTTTTTCTTTTATTTCCTTTGTGGGCTTTGTGGCTTTGTGTGAGAAAAAGTTTATAATTTCATACATAAATAAACGATAAAAGAAAGGAGGTGAAATACAATGAAACTAAAATATTTTCAAAGCCCTTTGTTCACAGCAGTGGTTATCATAACCGTTGTTTTTGCCCTGCAGACAAAAGTCCTGGCTCATGGTCCGCGCGATGACACCGATCCTGACCGCCATGCTATAATGGAGAAAAGGATGGAAAAGATTCAGGAGCAGCTTGGTCTCAGCGAGGAGCAGAAGGCGAAAATTAAAGAGCATCGCAAAAAGCACTTTGCCGAAGTAAAGGAATTGCAGGAGCAAATTCATGCAAAGATGGAAGAGCTTCATAAAGAACTGCAGAAAGCCGATTTTGACGAAGGCAAGGTTAGGGCGATTCACAGCGAAATTAAGACCTTGAAAATGAAGGGAGAAGACAACCGTATCGAAGATATTCTCGATATGCGCAAGATTCTCACCCCTGAGCAGCACAAGAAGTTTATGGAGATGCGAGAGAAATTTCATGATAAGGACGGGAAAAACAGCCGCCGGCACAACGGCAGCCCCTTTCATGGGAGGTAAACCATATCAGGCAAAAATCTGAAATTAGACAGGATTACAGGATTAATAAAAGTTTACGAATTGCGAATCCTGTTAATCCTGTCTAATTGTTCGTGTAAAGGAAATTATAAAAATTTACCACAGAGGCACGGAGACACAGAGAAAGAAAAAAAGATTAAAAAAGAGGCAAGATGCAAGAGGCAAGAAAAAAATCTTGCTTCTGACTTCTTACTTCTTGCTTCTTGTTTTTCTTTGTGAACTTTGTGTCTTTGTGGTGAAAATTAAGGGAGGGGTTTTATGGCTACGATGGAATCTGAAGATGTATTGACCGAGACACAGCTTGTTACCTTCAAGCTTGGTGCAGAGGATTTCGGCATAGACATAGAAAATGTTAAAGAGATAATCGAGATTCCACCCATTACCTATGTGCCCAACACGCCTGATTATTTTGAAGGGGTAATAAACTTGAGAGGCGAGATACTCTCTGTCATAGATGTCCGCACGCGGTTCGGGATGGAAGCTGCAAAGAGGAATGAATTCTCGAGGATTATAGTCGTTCACATGAGGGGTTACAAGATAGGCTTGATAGTGGATTCGGTATCTGAGGTATTGCAGCTGAGAGGGATGACAATACAACCCCCGCCGCCTATAGCAAAGGGGATAAAGGAAAAATATCTGGAAGGGATGATAGAGTTGAAAGAAGATAAGAGGATAATACTCCTTTTGAATTTAGACGAACTGATAAGCGAAGAAGAATTTGGCGGTGAGGCGGAAATAGAAGGGGTTTTAGGGGGAACCGTCGCAGCAGAAGAAAAAAAGACTAAGGCAGCGGAAGAAGCCCAATTAGTAACCTTCAAGCTCGGCAGGGAAAACTATGCCGTTGAGATTCACGAAGTGGAAGAGATTATAAATATGCCTGAAGTAACCATTGTCCCGCAGGCTCCTGAATTCATAGAAGGAGTTACATCCTTAAGGGGAGAAATTATACCCCTTTTAAACCTCGGCACAAGATTCGGCTTAAGGGCAAAGGAGAAAATAACCCATGCCTCTGTAATAATAGTCAGTATATCCGGATTCAATGTCGGATTAATAGTAGATGAAGTATCCGAGGTCTTAAGGGTGCCTAAGGATAACATTGTCCCGCCGCCTCCGCATCTCACAACTGCCGAAGCAGAACAATTGCATGGTGTGGTAAAGGTCAGATACGGAGAAAAGGTAAGGCTTATACTCTACCTCAATTTGTCAAATATATTCACAACTGACATAAGAGAGATGTTAAAGGGCATCGGCGCGGAGAAACAGAAGGAAAAGAAGATAAAAGGGAGAGAGGAGATTACGGAAAGCCGTATAACTATTGTCAGCTTCAGTGTCGGAGAGGACATCTTCGGGATAAACATAGAAAAGGTGAAGGAGATAACCCTTGTCCCTGATGTAACTGTAGTTCCGAGGGCGCCCTCCTTCGTAGAGGGTGTTATAAATTTAAGGGGAGAGGTTATAACCGTGATTGACTTGAGGAAGCGGTTCGGATTTCCTCCGATACCGAGAGATGCCTTTACAAGGATAATAATGGCGGACATAGATGGTGCAACGACAGGGCTTCTGGTGGATGCCGTAACAGCGGTTACGGCGATAGGTATATCTGCAGTCGAGCATCCTCCGAGGATTATATCCGGGATAGAGACTGAGTTTATGGAAGGAGTTGTAAAGCTTGAAGGGGAAAAGAAGATGCTGATTATACTTAACCTGCCCAAGCTGCTTACAAAGGAAGAGAAGAAGGAGATGGCAGTAGTCGGGAGCCGGGAGCCGGGAGCGAAGAGAGACAGGAGGTTAAGGTAAAATTGAAGAAGGCAGGATTGAAAAGTGTTAGTGACAAAGATAGGCTGAAGGCTGAAAAAAATTAGGCTGAAGGCTTTTTATTGTTTATCTTCAGCCTTCAGCCTTTAGAGGAGGAGCTTAAAGATGGCAACTTATACATTACCAAGAGAAGCCTTTGATTTACTGGAGGAGGCATTTGGAGAAAGGCATAAGGCAGAAGTCTTTGCGAAGGCAATGGAGCGGGCAATAGATGCAATCGATGAGAAGGCAAAGGAGTCAATAGTAGATAAGAAAGAGCATATAAAAATTGAGGTAAAAGAGGAGTTAAAGAAAGAACTTGTCACGAGAGAACTCTTTGAAGAGAGGTTTAATGGGCTTACAAAAGAGATGAATGAGAGATTTCTTGTTACGAGGGAGATTTTTGAAGATAGGTTTAAGAGCCTTGAGAAAGTGATGGATGAGAGGTTTAAGGTGGTTGATGAGAGGTTTAATGTGGTCGATGAAAAATTTAAGAGCCTTAACTTTAAATTAAACATCTTTATTGCCATTGCACTTATATCTCTGACACTTGCCAATCCAACTTTCGTGGAATTAATAAATTATTTCCTTTGTGTCTTTGTGGCTAACTAATCATATTCTTTATTATAAAACAAGGTGTTAATATGTCAAGCCTTGATTTCTCTTTTAATTGTGATATATTACATAAG
>JACQEW010000066.1 GCA_016200365.1 Nitrospinota bacterium | reverse complement strand
TGTGAAAAGAGATTTGACGAGCCGATGCGAAGATATACATCCTTTCGTATCGGCGGGAATGCCGATTTACTGATATTTCCCGATGGTGCAGAAGATTTAAAAAAGATTCTTTATCTTTGCAAGAGTAATGGAGTTTCATTATTTGTTATAGGATTCGGGACAAATCTTTTAGTTAAGGATGGCGGTATAAGGGGTGTGGTTGTAAGTTTAAGAAAGGGGTTTAAGAAAATTTCCAATTTCCAATTTCCAATTTCCAAAGATGGGAAGGAGATGGTCGTAGTTGGTGCTGGTGCTGGATTGCAGAGACTTGTGAGCTTTGCCCTTAAAAATGAATTGTCCGGGATGGAGTTTTCAGCAGGGATACCAGGCTCTGTGGGAGGGGCGCTGGTAATGAATGCGGGAACAGGGGATGGCGAGATGAAGGATGTTATTAAATCTGTAAGCATAATGATAGCGGAGGGAGGAGTAGAGACATTGGAAAAAGAAGATATTAAGTTTTCTTACAGAAATTCGGAGTTTCCTCCAGGCTCCATAATTCTTCAGACAGAACTTCTTTTGAAAAGGGGTAAGGGTGGAGATATAAGGAAGACTGTGGAGTTTCTTGTAAAGGCGAGAAAATCGAAGCAGCCGTTATATTCACACAGTGCAGGGTCTGTATTTAAAAATCCCCCCACACCCCCCTTTGACCTCCCCTTTATCCCCTCCTTTAGAAGGAGGGGAAGGGGAGGTCGAAAAGGGGGGTATGGGGGGATTTCGGCAGGAAGGCTCATAGAATCGGCGGGATTGAAGGGGTTTAATATCGGGGATGCGGTTGTATCTGAAAAACATGCAAATTTTATTATCAACAGGGGTAATGCAGCGGCAAAGGATGTTTTGAGGCTGATTGAGGTTGTAAAGGAAAGGGTATTTGAAAAGACAGGCATCTCTCTGGAGGAAGAGATTAAGATTGTGGGAGAAGATTAGAAAAAATGCAAAATGCAAAATGCAAAGTGCAAAAGAAGGAAATGTTTTTTAAATTTTGCATTTTACATTTTGCAATCTGCAATTTGCATTTATCATGGTGTCATTTAGCCTATAGGTGGTTAAGTGATTGGAGGTAATATGGAACTATTAAACAAAAAGATTGGCGTTTTGATGGGCGGTATGTCTTCCGAGAGGGAAATATCTATTAAAACAGGGATGCATATATATAACACCTTAAAAGAGTCGGGCTATAATGCTGTGACGATTGATGTTGGAAGGGACATCGCCAGGAGATTGGAAGAAGAGAAGATAGATGTGGCGTTCATTGCCCTTCACGGCAAATATGGGGAAGACGGAACTGTGCAGGGACTGCTTGAGCTTATGGGTATTCCGTATACAGGCTCTGGTGTGCTGGGGAGCGCCCTGTCAATGGATAAGGCCGCTTCAAAAGAGATTTTTGAGCGGCACCAAATCTCAACCCCTGTCTATGAGGTTATTACAAAAAAAGATTATGAGGGAGGTTATACCGTTATGCTCGACCTCCCGGTTGTTGTTAAGCCTGTTGCCGGAGGGTCTACTATCGGCGTTAGTATAGTCATGAGGGCGGATAAATTGGATGAGGCGATACAGGGTGCATTTAAGCATGATAACAGTGTGTTAATAGAGAAATTTGTGGACGGGATGCTTCTGACGGCAGGAGTGCTGGGAGATACGGCGCTCCCCGTAGTTGAGATTTGTCCGAAAAAAGGTTTTTACGATTACGAGTCAAAGTATACTGCAGGGATGACCGAATATTTTGTGCCTGCAAGAATCAGCAAAAAAAAGATCGAGGAGTGCAAGAGAATAGCCCTTAAATGCCACAGGGTTATAAGATGCAAAGGGGTTACAAGGACGGATATGATAATGGATACGGCTCAAAATATTTTTGTGCTTGAAATAAACACAATACCCGGAATGACCGAGACCTCCCTGATTCCAATTGCGGCAAAGGGGGTTGGTATAGAATTTAAAGACCTGGTGCTGAAGATACTGGAGGAGGCAGTGAAATAAAGGTCACCAGAGCACCAGATCACCAGTTAGAATTTTTTTTACTGGTGCTCTGGTGACTGGTGCCCTGGTGCACTACTAATATTATGAGGACTTCGACTGCAATTAAAATCAGAACATATAAGGGCGCTTATGCAGGCTCTGTTATGGCAAGAAAGAGGAAGATACAGCGTATAAAATCCGCTTTTATTTCAGCGGTCAAATTGACCCTTATATTGCTTTCATTGTCTGCTATTACAGCGGGGACTTATGAGGGATATGGATATGTGGTATCTTCCCCTTATTTTAATATTTCGGATATAACCCTCGAAGGGAATATAAATCTCAAAAAAGACGAGGTCCTTTCCCTGTGCAATATAAAAACAGGGCAGAGTATATTTTCCGCAGATATAGATGATATTTATAAACGGTTAAAGGGGCATCCATGGATAAGGGATGCTGTAGTAAAAAAAGAGCTGCCGGATAAATTGAGCATAAAAATAAGCGAAAGGAGTCCTGCTGCGGTTCTTAAATCCAAAGGCATTTACCTTATGGATAACGAAGGTGTGATATTAACCGAATTAAAGGGAGACGCTGAAATTGAATTACCTGTGATTATCGAGCCGGAGACCTTCGCATATAAAGAAGGCGGGAGGGTTAATTCCGAAGATGTTTTAAGGAGTATAGATATAGCGGAGAGGCTTAAGGGAGCCGGGTCTGTATTTAACGGTTTACCCCTCAATGATAAATTCAGGATCGAGCCTATAAGCATTAACAGGGTCAAGCTCTATCATGGAGATGGAGAGGAATATATTATTATAAACAGCGATAACATGGATAAAAATTT
>JACQEW010000068.1 GCA_016200365.1 Nitrospinota bacterium | reverse complement strand
CCCGGGAGAAGGGAGATAGGACACGGTGTGTTGGCTGAGAGGGCGGTAATTCCCGTCCTTCCGTCAGAAGATGTATTCCCCTATACCATCAGGATTGTCTCGGATATTCTGGAATCTAACGGCTCATCATCTATGGCTACGGTCTGCGGATCATCCCTTGCACTGATGGATGCAGGCGCTCCGATTAAATCGCCTGTAGCAGGTATTGCCATGGGACTTATAAAAGAGGGGGACAGGGTATGTATACTCTCCGATATACTGGGTTTGGAAGACCATCTCGGGGATATGGATTTTAAAGTGGCAGGGACTTCGACAGGGGTTACCGCCATACAGATGGATATAAAGGTAACAGGGGTTGACAGGGAGGTTATGGAAAGGGCATTGGAGCAGGCGAGGGAAGGCAGGCTTCATGTTTTAAAGGAGATGGAAAAGGTGATAGCCCGGCCGAAATCCGATTTGTCGCTATATGCTCCGAGGATTATAACCATACAGATAAAGAGCGATAAGGTTAGGAATGTTATCGGTCCCGGCGGGAAAATTATAAGAGGTATTATAGAGCAGACAGGCGTTAATATTGATATCGAGGATGATGGAACCATAGCGATAGCCTCTCCTGACGGAGGTGCAGCCCAAAAGGCGATTGATATTATAAAGGAGCTTACCCAGGAGGCTGAGATTGGAAAGATATATATGGGAAAGGTTAGGAAGATTATGGAATTCGGCGCCTTTGTCGAGATATTTCCCGGAACTGACGGGCTTGTCCACATATCCCAGTTAGCAGACCGCAGAATAGTTAATGTATACGATGAGGTCAAAGAGGGAGATGAAATTCCAGTCAAGGTATTAGAGATAGACAGACAGGGTAAGATAAGGCTCAGCCGTAAAGATGCCTTGCGTGAGGGGGATAGTGGAGAAAAGACTGATAGAGGGGCTGTACCAAAAGACAGTTTTAAATAACGGCATACGGCTTATTACAGAGAGAATTCCCTATTTAAGATCGGTTTCAATCGGTATCTGGATAAACAGCGGTTCGAGGGATGAGGATGATAAGAGCAGCGGAATATCCCATTTTCTCGAGCACCTTGCCTTTAAAGGCACAGAAAAGAGGAGTTCACGGCAGATTGCCTTTGAAATGGACTCCATCGGCGGACAGATAGACGCCTTTACAAGCAGGGAATATACATGCTATTCTGTAAAGGTTCTGGATGAACACCTGCCGATTGCCATTGACCTCCTTTCAGACATACTTCTTAATTCCACACTCAAGCCAGAGGATATCGAAAAAGAGAGACAGGTAATATTGGAGGAGATTAAATATGTAGAGGATAATCCCTCCGATTATATATACGACCTTCTATATAAAAGCGTCTGGTCGGGACATCCGCTCGGACGATCCATCCTTGGAAAACCCGAAACGATTGAAAAGATAAACAGGGATAGACTGTCAAATCATCTCTGTAAACATTATCTCCCCAAAAATATAATAATAGCAGCAGCAGGAAATATTGACGGGCATAAATTAAGAGAGCTTATAGAAAAATACTTTGGAGGACTGAACAGGGACAGCTTTAGCAAGAGGGAGATGCCTCCTGATTTAAAGAGAAATATTGTTATCGAGGAAAAGGATTTGGAGCAGGTTCATTTCTGCCTTGGAACAAAGGGGCTAAGAAGCGATGACGAAAGCAGGTTTGACGGTTATATATTGAATACGATACTCGGCGGCAGCATGAGCTCAAGGCTTTTTCAGAAGATAAGAGAGGATTACGGACTTGCCTATTCAATACACTCCTTTATATCGCCCTATGCCGATACAGGTCTTTTTGGAATATATGCAGGGACAAGCTCGGAATTTTTTGAAAAGGTTATAAAGATGTCCCTTGAAGAAGTGAAGCTTTTAAAAACAGTCAATGCTTCAGATGATGAATTAAAAAAGGCAAAGGACCAGTTAAAAGGGAATATTATGCTTTCCCTGGAAAGCTCCAGCAGCAGGATGAATCAACTGGCAAAACAGGAGATGTATTTCAACAGGTATTTTTCTCTGGATGAGATTATAAATGAGATCGAAAAGGTTACGGCAGGGAATATTCAGTCTCTGTCAAACAGGCTGTTTGACAGCACATTTTTCAATCTTGCCGTTCTTGGACCGGTTAAAAAAGAAAAAATCTCATTGAATTTGCTTGATGTATAGAAATTATAAACCACAGCGATACAAAAGCAGTTAAGTGGTTGAGTTGTAACTACTCAACTACTTAACTACTCAACTCCTCTGTGTTTCCTGTGTCCTCTGTAGTTATATAGTTTCGCTTGCCACATCCTTCAGTATCTTCTCGGCTATATCCCTGCTGTTTACTTGATATTTGCCTTTCTCTATCCGATCTTTTAATTCAGCTACCTTTTCTGTCCTTACCTCAGGTGCAGCGTTGGCTGTATCTTTAGCCTTCTGTATCTCTTTTGCCTTTTCAGACAATACTACGGTCTCTCCGCCCTTTACCCTCGTCTCTTTAACGGCGGCTTCTTTTTCCTTTCCTGCCTCCTTGTTTTTTATCTCCTTTAACTTAGTCTCTTTTACAACCCCTTGGTCGGGCCCGTAAATCTTCATAAAATTCACCCCCCTTTAGAGAGTTAAGAATTAAGAGTTAGAAAATAAGAAATTCCTTTAATTCTTCACTCTTCATTCTTAACTCTTCACTAATTTATTATCGGCATGTCTGCTATAGAACTTTAGGATAAAATTAGTTACCCCCACACATTGTTGTGGAATACCCTGCGGTCAAGGTTTGTGGGTTTGCTTTGCGCCTTTTGAGATCGTAAATTTCTTCAGTTGTTTTTTATAATAGAGGTCTTCAGGCTTTAAGATTATCGCCTTGTTTATGGTTTCAATAGCATTATCAAATTCGCCTTTTATATAATAAAGCTCCGAGAGGGTGTCTAAATATTCAGGCGACTGCGGGTTTATCTGAATTGCGTCTTTTGAAAGCCTTATGCCGTCATCTATATTTGTCCCCTGTTTTGCGTATAACCATGCCAGTCTGTTGAGTGCAGGGGCGTGTTTCGGGGATATTTCGAGAGCTTTTTTACACTCTGCTATAGCCTTTTCATTAGCCCCCCTCCGTCCGTAAATTATCGCAAGTCCGAGGTGTGCCCTTACATTTTTATTATCAGTTCCTATAACCTTATTGAACTCCGCTGCCGCTGTATCTAATTTTTCAAAATTTATAGCCCTGAAGCCCCTGTTATTTAACGTCTCGACATGATTCGGATCTATCTCTTCTATTTTTTTATATTCGTTTAACGCATCATTATCCAATCCTCTCCTGTAGTAAATAGCAGCCAGATTAAGATGCGACTCTATGTTTTTATCGTTTATTTCTATAACCCGTTTAAACATCTCGACTGCCTCATCTTCCAATCCCTTTGAGATGCTTATTGTCCCGAGCCTAAAGAGGCTCTCCAGATTGTCCGGCGCAAGTTTAATTATCTTTTTATATTCGTGATATGCGTCATCTATCATCTCCTTTTTTTCGTAGAGGGCTGCTAAATTGAAATGGACATTCAAATCCTTATTATCTCTATCGGCTATATTTTTTAAAGCGGTTATCGCCTTATCATCCATTCCATTCTTCATATACAACTTGAGCGCCTCGTGATAGGTCTCTATATTTTCGGGGTTAAGGTTTATCGCCTTTTCATACTCAGGTATAGCCTTATCTTCCAGTCCCATCTCCATGAATGCCCGTGCCGTTGTCAGATGTATATCCGGGTCATTTGAATCCAATTTTGCCAGCCTTTTGAAAGCGTTTATTGCCTCATTTTTATTGCCCTGTTCTTTTTGCGATAATCCTGTCTGCATGAGCTCTAACGGGCTTTCCTTCTTTACAAGATTTTTAAATGTCTCTCCGATATTCAGGGTATCGGTAAATTTATATACGGTGAAGACAATCAAAATACCTGCAACTATGCCGGCGGCGATTGCAAATCGTCTTTTATCCATTTTTGGATATGACAGAGGGTATACTGTTTTTTCCGGCTCCTGACTTATAATACCGGTCTCCCGGCTTATCTTCATTCCCGCAGCCATTTCGCAGTTTCCGTTAAACTGAGCGCCTTCTTGTATATACAAGGTCGGTGTCTTTATATTGCCGAGGAGCTTTCCCTCAGAATAAATCGCTATTTTACTGCCGGCTGATATATTTCCGTTGATTTCTCCTGAATTTAAAAGGCTTCCTGTCCGGATATTTGCATTTATCAGCCCTTTCTTTCCTACTATAAATGTATCGCTTGTTACAATCTCTCCCTCGAATTTACCGTCAAATCGGAGTGCTCCCTTAAATTTTAAAACCCCCTTCATGAATGTCCCTTCACCGAAAAAAGAATTAAGGGTATGGGTATTTCCGTTATCTTTTTTAAATGTCATATATATTCTCCTAAATTGTAATAATCTCGTAAAAAGTCATAAATTAGCCCCGGGGGTAAAAGGATTCTCTTTGCTGTAAGGGCTAATTTTGTTTTGACTTTTTACGAGTTCCCCTTCCAATCTACTGATTTTGTTATCCTAAGTCAAGTATTTTGATTGACAAATGGGGTAAAAGTGTGTATATTGTAAGACATGGAGATCATAAATACTACTTTAATATCAATGAGCAGGGAAAGGATGAAGACTCAAATGACAAATATTGCCCGCGGACAAGGGAGAACAGGGAAGGAAATGGTTAGGGAAGGCATGTCAAAACTGCAGAGCCAATCCGATGAAAGGCATAAGAAAATAATAAATAAATTCGTAGAGGAGGAAGGAAAGGGCGTAAAGATTAATGTTAAGATTTAATATCCATCCTTTTGTTTAACACATCTCTTATACCCCTCACTTCTTTCACCAGTTTCGCACTATTATCAAAAGGAGAAATACCCTTTAAATCAGCCTCTGCAATATCCCTGTCATAAGAAATATGCCCGATAATATCTTCAGAAGATTCGATATTTTTCAATACATATTCCCGTTCTTTATGGCTGCAAACCTTATTGCCAATATAAAAAATCCGAGATATCCCCAATTCCTTTGACAGCCCGGCTATAGCAGCAGCAGTCTTTATTGAGCGAAGACCGGGCTCTACTACTACAATCATCGCATCCACTGATTTTGCAGTTCCTCTTGTAAGATGTTCAAAGCCAGCCTCCATGTCAAGAATAATCACATCATCCCTATCCACAAAGATGTATCTTAATAAATTTTTTAAGAGTGCGTTTTCAGGACAGAAGCACCCGCTTCCTGCCTTTCTGAAGCCGCCGGTTTGAATCAATCTTACCCCCTTTATATTAACCGATAGTTTTTCAGGCAGGTCATCAACAAATGGGTTAAGCTTAAAAATCCCGCCCATACTGCCCGGTTTTGCACCAGTCCGTTCTTCTATTAATTCCTTCATCTCTATTAAGGGTGTAATCTTTGCACTTTCATCAACAGACAAGCCGAGTGCTGTTGATAGATGTCCGGAAGGGTCTGCATCTACTGCAAGGACATTGAATCCTTCGCCGGCATATAACCTTGCCAGTGCAGCACATAGAGTAGTCTTTCCAACCCCACCTTTACCTGAAATAGCTATTTTCAT
>JACQEW010000047.1 GCA_016200365.1 Nitrospinota bacterium | reverse complement strand
GAGACAAGAGGCAAGAGGCAAGAGGCAAGAGACAAGATTTTTCTTGCTTCTTGCTTCTTGCTTCTTGCTTCTATATTTAGGTTGTGCAACCAATAAAGGACAATCCGCAGAGCAGAAGTTCCCCGCTGCACCCAAATCAATCGAAAGCGTAAAATCGCCGCCCGCGGATTACAGGGCATACTATCATTTTACACTGGGCTTGCTCCATGAATTTAAAGGCGACCTCGAATCCGCCTTAAAGGAATACCGCCAGGCGAGAATCTACGACCCTGCCTCTCTTGCCATACTTAAAAACCTCGCCCTTGTCTCTATAAGAAGGGGGGATATAGAATCTGCAGTTGATGCATGCCAGAGGGCGGTTTTTATTGACCCTGATTTTATACCTGCGAGGATGATTCTCGGAAGCATCTATTCAAGCCAGAAAAAACCGGATGCCGCAATAGAACAATACAAAAAGGTTATAGAGGTTGACCCAGGAGAGAGGGACGCCTATCTTTTTCTCGGTATTATTTATGCCGAGAAGAAGGATTACATTAAAGCAATCGAAGTCCTCGAAAAACTGGTAAAAACAGAGCCAGATTCCATACTGGGTCTCTATTATCTCGGCAGAATAAACGCAAACATTAAAATGTATGAAAAGGCTGAGGAATATCTCAATAAGGCAATCGGGATACATCCCGGCTTCTTGAAGGCAATGGAGAGTCTCGGTTTGGTCTACCAGCTTCAAAAAAAATATGACCATGCAGTAAGCATCTATAAAAAAATACTTGAAATAGATCCGAGAAATGAGGTGGCTCGCAGCAGGCTTGGAGATGTGTATATAAAGAAGGAGTCTTATGACGAGGCGCTGGATGAATATAAAAAGCTGAGTAAGGAGTCCCCTGAAAATATAGAGGTTCGCCTGAAGATGGGGATGGTCTATTACCAGCAGAGAAATTATATGAAGGCTCTGGAGGAGTTTCAGCTGATCAGGGCAGCAGACCCCGATAATGATAGGGCTATATTTTATATTGCAACAATATACGAGGATATGGAAAGGGATGAAGATGCCCTGACAGAGTGGCTTAAGCTTTTAAAGCTCGAGCCGAAATCCGTAGATATTATGCTCAATATTGCCCAGGTATACGAGAGGCTGAAAAAGGGAAAAGAGAGCATCGCCATGGTAGAGAGTGCAATTGCTATAGAACCTGATAATGTTAAATTATACTATTACCTCGGAATTGCCCAGTTTAACGAGAAGATGTATGTAGAGGCTAAGGAGAGTCTTAAAAAAGCCGTTACCATGGAGCCTGAAAATGAAATCTACCACTTCAGGCTCGGTGTTATCTACGAAAAATTGAAGGAGGGCAATAACTGTATCAAAGAGATGATGATGACGCTGGAGTTGAATCCCGACAATCCCGATGCTCACAACTATATCGCCTATATTTATGCAGAGATGGGTATTAATCTGGATGAGGCGCTGGAGCATATAAAAAGGGCTTTAGAGGTTAAGCCGAATAACGGGTATTTCCTTGACAGCCTCGGCTGGGTTTATTACAAAAAGGGACTCTATAATGAAGCGATAGAAGAGCTTGAAAAGGCTGCCCTCCTTGTTCTTGCAGACCCCACCATATACGACCATCTCGGCGATGTCTATTTTAAAACAGGCAGCTATGAAAAGGCAAAAGAGGCATGGGAGAAATCTCTCAAAGGAGAGAAAAATAAGACAGTAGAAGATAAACTGGAAAAGGTAAACAGCCTATTAAAAAAATGAAAACAGAAGCCAGAAGACAGAAGTCAGAAGTCAGAAAAAAATATAGAGTTTCCATTTCTGGCTTCTGTCTTCTGGCTTCTGTCTTCTGGCTTTCTGGGTGTGCATACAAAAGGGTTGAGAAAGTTGAATATCAGCCTGTTTCGCTTAACCTGCTAATTGACTCCCTCAAGGAGAGAAGCAAAAAAATAAGAGACCTTAGAGGTATTGCAAATCTGCATATCGTATCTGCCAAGGCGAGCCAGAGGGTAAAGGAGGTAATAGCGGTAAACGGAGATTCCCATGTCAGATTGGAATCATTGGGTATAATGGGTCAGCCCTCATTAATCATGGTATCCGACGGCAGCATCGTTACGGCATATAATGTCCATGAAAACAGATTCTATCGTGGAATGGCATCGCCTGAGATAATTGCCCGAATGACAGGCATATATATGTCCCCCGATGATATAATAAATTTAATTACCGGAAGGCATTTCGCCGAATATCTTCATATAGAAAATTCAGGTTATACAAAAGGGAATGGGGTGTATATATTAAAAACCCGATTAATCCCCCCTCTCCCCCCTTTAGAAAAGGGGGGTAATAATCCCCCCAATCTCCCTTTAACCTCCCCTTTTTCCCCTCATTTAAAAGGAGGGGAAGGGGAGGTCGAAAAGGGGGGAGAGGGGGGATTTTACGACGAGATATGGATTGAGCCGGCTGATTTCTCTCCAAAGACCGTCAAGAGATATGACAGTAATGGAAAGGTTGTAAGATTTATAACCTTTTCGGATTACAGGAAAACAGGAGGCTATCTTTTCCCCTTTAAGACAAATATATTGCTTCCCCCACAAAAAATATCAATGACTATCGAATACACAGATGTAGAATTGAATGCAGGAGTCGAAGAATCGCTGTTCGAGCTTACTATTCCTGACGATGCAGAGGCAGTGGAATTAAATTGATTTTCACCACAAAGGCACGAAGAACACAAAGGATAAATTCTATTAGGAAGCTAGGAAGCCATGAATTATTTTCTTCTTGGTTTCATGGTTTCCTTATATCTCTTTTCTTTGTGCCCTTTGTGTCTTTGTGGTGAAAATTTTTAAAATGAAAACGATTAAAATCAAATCCCCGGCAAAGATAAATATCGGATTAAAGGTGGTCGGGAAAAGGGCTGATGGATACCATGATATTGAAACCATTTTTCAGATGATTGATTTGTGCGATGATATTGTGCTGACCGAATCCGCAGGTGCAATAACGCTGCATAGCGATAATAAAGATATTCCAACGGACGAAAAAAATCTTGCATACAGGGCTGCAAAGCTGTTAAGAGATAGAACAGGTGTTGATAAAGGGGTAAGGATAGAGATAGGTAAACATATCCCCATATCTGCAGGGCTTGGAGGGGGGAGCAGTAATGCTGCTGCTGCCCTCCTCGGATTAAATTATATATGGGATTTGGGCTTATCTAAGGATGAGCTGCTGCCGACGGCAAAGTCCATCGGTGCGGATGTCCCGCTTTTTTTATCATGCCCGAGGGCAATGGGAACAGGCAGAGGGGATGAGCTGCAAACCCTGCCTGTTAAAAGCAAGTTTTATGTTATCCTTTTGAATCCCCGGCTCCATATTTCAACAGAGTGGGTATACAGGAATCTAAAATTGGAATTGACAAAAAACAAAAATGACATTAGAATTATTAAATTTATGTTTGAGAGAGATGAGATAGAAAAAGCAGCAAGTCTTATGTTCAATGATTTGGAGTCTGTGGTTACGGAAAAATACAGTGTTATTGCCGACATGAAAGAGGCTCTACTGTCGGCAGGGGCTGCCGGGTCTTCGATGTCAGGAAGCGGATCCACGGTGTTCGGTATATTTAAAGATTACCCTTCAGCAGAAAAGGCTGTTGAGAGTCTGAAGCTTGTCCCTGCGGTCAGTAAGCAGGGACATGAGAAATGGACTCTCTTTCTCGCTGAAAATATAACAGGTCTACATGAAGTATATCCAAGGGAGGTGATTGTCTAATGGAGATTACAGAAGTAAGGGTAAGTCCTGTAGATGAGCAGAAACTGAAGGCTTATATATCAATAACCTTTGATAACTGCTTTGTAATAAGGGACATAAAGGTGATAAACGGAAATAACGGTCTCTTTGTATCAATGCCCAGCAAGAGGAGAAAGGACGGGACATTTAAGGATATAGCCCATCCTCTTAATAACGAGACCCGCAAGATGATCGAGGACAGGGTGCTGAAAGAGTATAACGAAGCGCTGAAAAAGGGGACAAAGTTATAAAAGGACACCAGAGCACCAGTGCACCAGGCACCAGCAAAAGAGTTTTTTACTGGTGCCCTGGTGTCTGGTGCTCTGAAATTTGGGGCGTCGTCAAGCGGTAAGACACGGGTCTTTGGAACCCGCATTCGGAGGTTCGAATCCTCCCGCCCCAGCCAAGAGCAAGAAAAGAAGGGCACCAGAGCACCAGTCACCAGCAAAAGAGTTTTTTACTGGTGCTCTGGTGCCCTGGTGTCTGGTGCACTGAAATCAGGAGGGTCTGTGCCTCATAAGGGATTGCTTATATTTTCAGGGAGGGCAAATATCCGGCTCGCTGAGGAGATATGCAGGTATCTCCGCATACACCTTGGAAAGTCCAACATTTATGACTTTTCCGATGGAGAGATAGGGGTAAGGATTACGGAAAATGTGAGGGGGAGGGATGTATTTGTAGTTCAGCCTACATGCGACCCTGTGAATAAAAACCTCATGGAGCTTTTGATAATGATTGATGCCCTCAAGAGGTCGTCGGCTGAGAGGATTACTGCCGTTATCCCTTATTATGGTTATGCCCGTCAGGATAGGAAGGCAGAGCCCCGCGTTCCAATAACCTCCAAATTGGTAGCTGACCTTGTTACTGCTGCGGGGACAGACAGGGTGCTGGCAATGGATCTCCATGCAGGACAGATACAGGGTTTTTTTAATCTTCCGGTGGATCACTTATACGCAGCCCCTATTTTGATTGAATATATAAAGAGAAAGAAGCTAAAAGACCTCGTCATAGTATCACCGGATGCCGGCGGTGTGGAGAGGGCAAGGGCATTTGCAAAGAAGCTCAATACATCGCTGGCAATTATAGATAAACGGAGAGACAAGCCCGGAGTTGCAAAGGTAATGAATATAATAGGAGACATTAGAGGCAAAAGGGTGATGATTGTAGATGATATTATAGATACGGCAGGGACATTGATTGAGGCGACAAATGCCTTAATTGCAAATGGTGCCAGAGAGGTTTATGCATGCTGCACCCATCCTGTGCTTTCTGGTCCGGCAATAGAGAGAATAACCCAATCTCAGATTAAAGAGGTTATTGCCTCAAATACAATACAATTGAATGATAAACAGAAGGCATGCGATAAAATTAAGGTGCTGTCGGTATCAAAACTCCTGGGAGAGGCTATAAAGAGGATACATACCGCCACATCTGTAAGTTCACTGTTTAGTTGAGCACCAGAACACCAGTGCACCAGTCACCAGTCATCAGTGGCTGGTGCTCTGGTGCTCTAATTTATTTTAGGAGGTTTTTAAAATGGAGACATTACAGTTAAATGTAAAAGAAAGAGAGGCTCTTGGAAAGAGCGGTGTCAAAAAAATAAGAAAGGGAGGATTTGTTCCGGCTATTCTCTACGGCGGGAAAAGCAGCATACCTCTGATGATAAACTCGAAGGAATTGATTAAGGCATTGGAGACAGCGGCAGGAAAGAATGCCATCTTAAATCTTAAGTTTGGAGAGCGTGAATATACAGCAGTAGTAAAGGACCTGCAAAAGCACCCATTAAGGAGAGAGATTGTCCATGCAGATTTAATGGAAGTCTCTATGGATAGAGAGATAAAAATAAAGGTTAAGCTAAAACTCCTTGGAGAGCCTGTTGGCGTAAAGCAGAAGGGCGGTATCTTAAGTCAGCAGATGTGGGAAATAAGGCTGTCATGTCTGCCTGCCAATATCCCCAACGAAATAACAGTTGATGTCTCTAATCTCGATGTAGGAGATGCCGTGCATATCAGGGATATTTTAACAGGCGAAGGTATCAAAATGCTGGAGGCCCCGGATGCAACAGTGGCATCGGTCAAGATGCCAAAGGCAGAAGAGGTTAAGGCTGAAGTTGCTGTAGCAGAAGCAGTACCTGCTGAGGGTGCAGAGGCTGCAGCGCCTGCTGAAGAAAAGGCAGAAACAAAGGAAGAGAAGAAAGGAAAATAAGGGCACCAGGGCACCAGTCACCAGAGCACCAGTAGTTAGCCACTGGTATTCTGGTGTTCTGGTGCTCTGGTGCTCTGGTGACTGTGAAGCTAATTGTTGGATTGGGCAATTATGGTAAAAAATACGAAGATACCCGCCACAATATCGGGTTCACTGCCGTAGATAGATTGGCTTCAAAGTATAGTATCCATGTAAACAAAAAGAGTAATTTTTCCCTGATAGGCAAAGGGGTTATAGAGGTGGAAGATGTCCTTATTACAAAACCTCATACATACATGAATCGGAGCGGAATGGCTGTAAGTTCGATTTTTACTGACTACTCCCTCATGCCTTCGGATTTAATAGTTGTTCACGACGATATTGATTTGCAGGTTGGAAGGGTTAAAAAGAAATTCGGGGGAGGGGATGCAGGACACAGAGGTATACGGTCAATAATTGAGTCTATCGGCACAGGAGATTTTTATAGAATAAGAATAGGGGTCGGCAGGCCGCCTGAAAATATAGAGGCATCGGATTATGTATTGAGCCCGTTTCACAGGGATGAGCTGGAGATTATAGACGGCTCTATAGAAAAGGCAATTGGTTTGGTGAAGGAAATAATAAAAAACAATCAAGCAATGAGCAATGAGCAATGAGCAACGAGTAAAGAGTTTTCTACTCATTGCTTTGCACTCATTGCTCATTGCTTATTTTCAGGGAGGGAAAGAATGGAAAAGCTTACTGCATTAGCACCTTTATTCGGGATAGGCGGACTTGTAGTTGCATGGTTTATTTATGGACATATAAAGAAACAGCCGGATGGAAACGAGAGGATGAGAGAGATAGCCGGAATGATTCACGACGGGGCAATGGTCTATCTCAAAAGGCAATATACAATCCTTTTTGCGTTTATCGCCCTTGTCTTTATTCTCCTGTCGGTATTTATAAATTGGCAGACAGGCATTGCGTATGTAGGAGGCGGAATATCTTCCATGCTGGCAGGGTTTTTCGGCATGAAGGGCGCTACAAAGGCAAATGTAAGGACTGCCCAGGCGGCAAACCTTTACAAACCCGATACGGCAAAGGCATTATCTATAGCATTCCTCGGCGGCTCTGTAATGGGTCTTTCAGTCGCAAGCATAGGGCTTATAGGCGTTGGAATATTTTTCATGCTTTACGGCAAACCTGAAACCGCAGCAATCATAAACGGTTATGCAATGGGCGCATCATCCATTGCTTTATTTGCAAGGGTCGGCGGCGGCATATTTACAAAGACAGCGGATGTAGGCTCTGATTTGGTCGGCAAGGTTGAGGCAGGCATCCCCGAGGATGATCCGAGAAACCCCGGCGTTATTGCAGACAATGTCGGCGATAACGTCGGCGATGTTGCAGGGCTTGGCGCAGACATTTTCGAGTCCTATGTCGGGGCTGTTGTGGCAACAATAGCTATCGGCGCCACTGCCCTTGCAGGCAGTAAGATTGCCGAGCTTGGCTCTGCAATGGCATTAATGTCTCTGCCGATTGTTCTTATAATGGCAGGACTTGCAGCCTCTGTTATAGGTATCCTCTCTATGAATATATTGGAGAAATATAACCCTGCTGCTGCACTGCGTTATGCAACCTTTATTGCAGCAGGACTCTTTCTTGTTTTCGGTTATGCAGTAGTATATTATCTGGATGTGAACAATGGAGTTTACTGGGCGGTATTTTCAGGGTGCGTCGGAGGTATTGCCATAGGACTTCTCACAGAGCATTATACATCCGGCAAGCCTGTTGAAAGGATTGCAGAGTCATGTCAGACAGGCGCAGCAACCAATATAATAACAGGCATGGCAGTTGGATTGGAGAGCTGCGCCATCCCTGTGCTGGCAATATGTGCGGCGATATTTGTGGCAAACCACACCAGCGGTCTTTACGGCATAGGCGTATCAGCAGTCGGCATGCTTGCAACAGTTGGCATAATCATGAGCGTTGATGCTTATGGGCCCATTGCAGACAATGCAGGAGGCATCTCGGAGATGAGCCACCTCGGTAAAGATGTAAGGTCAATAACTGACAGCCTCGATGCCCTCGGCAATACAACGGCTGCAATCGGCAAGGGTTTTGCCATCGGCTCTGCTGCCCTGACGGCGCTTGCACTCTTTTCCGCCTACAGCCAGGCAATCAGCCTGAAAACAGGCAAGGCATTTGAGATATTAATAACAGACCCCTATGTTGTCATAGGTTTATTGATAGGAGGTATAATTCCATTCTTTATCGGCGCCTTGACAATGACATCGGTCGGCAAGGCGGCATTCAAGATGGTTAATGAGATACGGAGGCAGTTCAGGGAAATTCCCGGGCTTCTTGAAGGCAGGGAAGGTGTCAAGCCCGATGTGGCAAAGTGTATTGATATAAGCACAAAGGCAGCGCTTACGGAAATGATAATCCCCGGGGTTACGGCTGTTGCAGCCCCTGTCCTTGTCGGCTTTATACTCGGACCCGCTGCCCTCGGCGGTATGCTTGCAGGCGCAACAGTTGCAGGTGTTCTCCTCGCCATCATGATGGCGAATGCCGGCGGTGCGTGGGACAATGCAAAAAAATATATAGAAAAAGGACATCTCGGAGGTAAGGGCTCGGATGCACACAAGGCAGCAGTAGTCGGCGATACTGTCGGCGATCCATTTAAGGATACATCGGGGCCTGCCATGAACATACTTATTAAGCTGATGTCAATTGTATCCCTCATATTGGCACCCTTGCTTGTATAATAATTATTTTTTTTAGCCACGAATAACACGAATTAACGCTAAAATAAGAAGCAAGAAGTTAGAGGCAAGAGGCAAGATGCAAGAGGCAAGAGGTAGGAAACAAATCTTACTTCTTGCTTCTGACTTCTTGCTTCTTGCATCTATTTGGGTAACCTGTTACTATACCGCAATGGTATTTTGCTTACCACTGCAGAAAGATTGATGGTTGCTTATGAAAGAAAGAAAAAAGAAAATCCTAATAGTCGAAGATGACAGGCATATTGCAGATTCCCTGCGCTTTTCGCTGAATGAAGAGGGTTATCGGACCGATACGGTATACGATGGAAAAGATGCAATACCAAAGGTGAAGGATTACGAGCCTGATTTAATACTCCTCGATGTAATGCTGCCGGGCATGAACGGATTTGAAATATGCAAGGAATTAAAAGGGAGCGAGTCTACCCTTTCAATTCCAATCCTCATGCTCACTTCAATGGAGAAGACCGAGGATATTATAAAGGGTCTTGATGCAGGCGCGGATGATTACATAACAAAACCATTCTCCCTCCCTGAGCTCTTTGCCAGGGTAAAATCCCACCTAAGGTCAAAGGAGATGTATGATGCCCTGAAGGCAAAGGAGGAGGATGAGGAGCTTTTATTGGAGATTACAAAAAAGGTATCTTCGTCCCTTGACCCAAAGCTTATACTTCATACCATTGTAGAGAGAATGGCAGAGGCATTTCAGCTTGAGAGATGCTCTGTTGTATATATAAATAAACATGGGGAACACGGCTATGTAATAGCCTCCCATGAGTTTCCTGATTTTAAAGAGATCGAGCTTAATTTATCGAAATATCCGGAGATAATAAAGGTATTGAAGGAGAGACATGAGGTCATTATAAATGATATATGCAAAGAAATGACGCTGACGGAAGTAAAGGCCATACTTGAGGGACTTAAAATAAAGGCGATAGCCATATTTCCCATATTCTTTGATGATGACATTGTCGGGACACTTATACTCCGCACAGTAAGGAACCATGGATTTTCAGAGAGGGAGATAAATCTCTGCCACTTTGTGTCCAATATAGTTGCCAACCCCTTAAGAAACGCCTATCTCTTTACCATGATGAGGGATGAAAGCCATAAAGAAAAGGCATTCAGAGAGGAAGCGGAGAAGGCAGCAGAGAGATTTGAGAAAATGGCAAAGGAGCTTCAGGAGAGCAAAGGAGAGCTTGAGGCGGTGTTGAACTCCGTAGATGCAGGAATCATAATGATAGGGAGGGATTATAAGATACGGATGGCAAATAAACAGGTTGAAAAGATTCTTGGCATCGCCGCATCGGAGATGAATAATCAGGATATAAAGGGGATAATATCTAATAGATTAAAAACCTTGTTTAAGAAACCAGATGAGGCTGAAAATATACTCGTAGACTGCTGTGAAAAGTCATGTATAGCAGAAGAGATGGAATTAATGAAACCCCAGTATAAATTTCTCAATCTATATTCCAGCACTGTCTGTGACGATTATGGAAGTGTCATCGGCAGGATTTTTGTTTTCAAAGAGTCCATAAAATCCGAAAAGCTGCAGTCTATACTCCACATGGCAGTTGCCGTCAAACATGAAATTAATAACCCCCTGACAGCAGTTCTCGGTAATACGGAATTGCTAATCGGGGAGTGCGATTGTAAAGATACAGAGAGAATGAAGATGTTAAAGACGATAAGAGACCAGTCCCTGCGGATAAAGGATATAGTCGAGAAGATGACCATGCTGACAGATATAATTGTGGCAAGCTATGGGAATAATATTAAAATGATTGATATAAAGAAATCAGGATAGCCGTGTCCATGTGAGGTGTTAAGTGTTACCCTTGACAGAATCATTCAGGGGCAACACTTAACACTCCTATGCTGTCCCTATTCGCCGGCAGCCTCACTTCCTTTATATGCAGCCCTTACCCTCTCCTTTTTTTCCTCTATAAAGTCCTTTACCTTGCCTACGCCTTCCCTGGTCCTGTCCAGCACGGTATCATAACCCTCTATAACGTTGTCCTTAACCTTTTCAGCAGTGTCTCTTATCTTCTCCCTTGTCTCTTTGCCTGCTGCCGGGGCAAAGAGGATACCCAATGCAGCGCCTGCAACACCGCCCAAAAGAAAGGCTAATGCCACCTCTAAAACTGTTGAGCCTCTATTCTCTGACATATCTATATCACCTCCTTTTCCAAAAATCAGAAATTGTAAAATTTTCAATAGAACACAGATTACACGGATGATACGGATTTTCGCTGATAAAAAACAAATAATTTTCAAATTCTTTAAAAATCTGTGCAAATCCGCTAAATCCGTGTCATCTGTGTTCTATCAGGTCTTTGTTCTTTTTAATGATTTTATGGCGTATATAATACCTCCTGCAAGCCCTGCCGCCACTACAAGAGGTTTTTTAACCTGTGCAGCGGCAATATTTGCAATATCGGGAAGCCTTTTCCCAACGGTTTTAAATTTCTCTATCGTATCGCCTATCCCGTCAAGCTGCCCCTTTACCTTGTTAATTACCGGGATAGTATCTTTCAACACCTTTCTCGACTCTTCGGAAAGCTCCTGAACGGTTTTAAGGGTTTGGCGGAGTTGGATTATCGCAGGTATCAGATAAACTACAAGCGCCAGCAATCCTATGGCAATTAAAAAGAACGAAAGCTCCGTAAGCGTAACAGTAAAGGTCATTTGAATTCCTCCAATATAAATATAGCCTTTAACCTAAGGTTAGTCAACCGTAAAAATTAAAGTCTTCAGGAATAATACCCCCATATAGTCATGGCAATAAAAATGAGAGATGCAAGTATACCTGTCAATGTGGCAATCGGGCGTCTGAAGGGTCTTCTTTCCGGATGTCTGTCAAAAAATGGGAACAGGAAGATAATGAGTATTATTACACCCTGACCGGCCACACCTATTATCTTTGGCGCCCACCTGCCGAGTAATTCAAAAATATCTGCAACTTTTAAAAATTGATAGGCTGCAAGGAAATACCACTCGGGCTTTATATGCTCGGGCGTTACAAAAGGATCTGCCTTTTCACCCAGATGGGGCGGGAATAGTGTTACAAGGGTAATCATAGCTCCCATGACAATAAGCATGATTATTATCTGCAGAGCAACATGGTGAGGGAAGAACCAGTGAGCCTCGCCCTTTTCTACCTTTTTTATCTTATCTTCTATTGAAAGATATTTTATCTCAACCTCTTTTTTAAACATAAATATTTAAAACACGAATTTCACGAAATAAACAAGATGCAAGATGCAGGAAGCAAGATGCAAGATATAAGATTTTTTCTTGCTTCTTGCTTCTGGTTTCTAATACATTCGTGCCATTCGTGTTCAATCCATATTTTATAGTGGACCCGAAATTCCCTGTCTCCTTATCATTAAAATATGCATCCCTATGAATATAACAATTGCTGCCGGCAATACCATGATATGGACGGCAAAAAATCGGGTCAACGTTACCTGCGATATATCCGTGCCGCCCCTCAAGAGGAATTTTATATAATCGCCTATAACCGGCACAGCAGAGGGTATTTCCGTTCCTACCACAGTTGCCCAGTAGGATAACTGTGTCCACGGGAGCAGGTAGCCTGTAAAAGAGAAAGAAAGTGTAGTCATAAGGAGAACCATGCCTGTTATCCAGTTTAACTCTCTGGGATTTTTGTATATGCCATGAAAATATATCTTCCCCATGTGTATAAAGACAGTGATTATCATAAGATTCGCCCCCCAGTGATGAAAGCCCCTGATGAGCCATCCGAATGGGATATTGTTAGTAATATGAACCACACTGTCGTAAGCATGGGCTGTCGTAGGGACATAATATACGAGCAGCAGCGTCCCGGTTATAATCTGAAGGATGAACAGAAAAAATGTTATGCCGCCGAAGCACGAAAATATTCCGAGGTGCGACGGTGCCAGCTTATAAAATATCTCTAAATCGAATATCTCCTTAATTCCGAGACGGCTTTCTACAAAATTATACAGGGCTATCAAAAGCCTGTTGCGAATCAGTATCGGTCCTAATCTCAACTCGTTCATATATAGAAAATTATAAAATTTGTTTTTATACCTCTTTTATCAATATCCTGTCCTCTTCCACAACTGCCTTATATACAGATAGCGGTTTTGGTGGAGGTCCTCCAAGGACATTCCCATATAAATCAAATCTGCCAGCATGACAGGGACAAAACAGCTCCTTCTTATCTTCCTGCCACTTTACAATACACCCAAGATGTGTGCAGATTGCTGAAAGGGCATAAATCTCCTGTTCTTTAAGCCTTATAACTATTGCCGGTCTATTTTTATATCTCACAATCTTTGCAGAGCCGACAGGAATCTCATTTATAGACATAGAGAAGGTCTCTATTTCTCCCATACCTACTGTAGTCGCTGTAGGAAATAAAAACTTAAGCACAGGATAAATAATCCCGCCTAAAACAACCGCCGAGGAAATAAGAATGGAGATATTTAAAAATGACCTTCTGCTGCCGCCTGAGATTTCCTCTTTTATTATATCCTCTGAAATTCTGTTCATGTATGGAAATCTTTAGCCACCAAGACACAAAGGCACAGAGAAAATTACCACGACCCACTTTCGTGGGTTCCCCGAATTTCAAATTTCCAATAAATGTCCAATTCCTTAATTGGAAATTCGGGGCACCCACTAAAGTGGGTCGTAGAAATTAGAAATTTATTTCTTTGCGTCTTCGTGTCTTTGTGGCATCTCAAATTATTTATCTGCTTACAGTCTTCTCGTCCCTGTTCATTTCTATCTTCATCTCGGTCTCGTGCAGGAGAAGCGGTTTGTATAGATAATCAACCCATGCGGATACGGAAATATCCGTATTACCCGGGATACCGAAGATAAACTCCTCAACCCTTACCTCCTTCGGTCCAATACGATTATCCTTGGCTATAGCAGCCCCCATGCCGAGCATTATCTCGCTGTCCTTCACCATCTCTTCTCCATTTTTTCCTGCTATAATTTTTTCAAACACTCTTTTATCGTTAAAAACTTTATTTTTGACAGTCCTTACCTCGCAATTCAGTATCAATTTTCGTGTAGGTATACCTGTGGGAACCATGTGTCCGGAGCCTGCATTTTCAACGCTGACAGATACCGATACCCCGTCCTTCAATCTTTTTATCTCTTTTATTTTTACGAGCTGTGTCTTTTTTAACTGTACGATATAATGCCCGCCCTGGAGATTATGGTCATTGATAATCCTTTTCTGATTTGAAGTCTTTGAAATTTCACCCTCGATCCTCGGCATGTGGCAATTCTGGCACTGTTTACCCTCTGCTGCGTAGGAGCTTGCCTTCCATTCGGAATATGTCCCCATTATACTTAAACCGTTATCAGATACATACTCATGGCATGCAGCGCAAAGCTCCGAGCTGAGATGGAGCTTTGAATACTCGATTTTATGTCCCTCTACTTTTACAGCATCTAAAGGTCCCCTTTTGACGGGGCTGATGTCTCTCATAAAAGGGTCTCTCCTGTCATTCAGCTTTACCCCCTTTAATGTATGACAGAAATCACAGCTCACACCCTCGCGGGAAAGCCTATTTTTTAATTCATAATCTTTTGTTACCAGCACGGTCGGGGCATGGCATTTGAGGCAGAGGGTTTTTGCCTGTCCTGAGCTGATTGTATACGCCTCGATATAGGATGTATAAAAAATAGGGTCGTCTACAGACATGGCATGAACAGAGTCTTTCCACTTATTATAGATATCCAGATGGCATTCGGCACAGCTCTCGCTGGCATTATATTCATTATCTTTAAGCTTAACTTCCTTATCCTGACTGTAAACAGAGGTGTTTACCGAAATAAGAATGATGATTATTAAAAAGATTAATGCCTTGAGCTTCAAATCAAGTCTCCTTAATTAATGATGTAATAATATGCACCAGAAATATTAAAATGTCAAAAAAAATTGAGATGAAGCTCCAAAAAATTTTTTCTTGACTTATAAGGTGCGGTTTTAGATAATTAGTTCACACTGAAAAATGACCTTTTTTTCACTTCCGTTATTTTTCCTTTTGCTCTATTTTAACCCCCCTTCCTCCCCCCTTTAAAAAAGGGGGGATTGAGGGGGGGTTGGAACAAAAGAAAAAATAAAAAGTCGTTCAAAAAAGTCATTTTTCAGTATCAAATAATTAAAAAAATTAGGAGGGAAATAAATGCTAAAAGAGAGTCTCAGGTTTTTTAGTGTGCTGCTTTTTTCTTTCTGCTTTTTCCTGCCGTCTGCATTTCCTGCCGAATCTAATGACGAGTTCGAAGATGTTGATTCAACTTCTGTATCGGGAGAAAAAAAACTGGCGCTTCTGGAGCTCAGTCTTACATCCACTACAGGGAATTCGGAGGCATTATCCCTGTTTACAGGCGCAGAGCTCTTTTATGAATCGTCAGGCAACAGTATCGGATTTGAGGGGAATCTCTATTATGGCGAAAAATCCCAGGTGCTTAATACCAAGGTATCGGAGGGAAGGCTTACGGGGGCGCACAATTTTAATCTTCACAATTATGCCTATATACTCGGCGCTCTGAAACACGATGATTTTGAAAAGCTCAATCTCCGCTCCTCGATAGGAATAGGTTACGGATACAGGCTGATCAAAAACCCTTACGAAGAATTATCTCTCGAGGCAGGGCTCGGTCTGCAGGGTGAGGACTTCAATGTAGCGGGAAAGGATGACTATTACCATGAAGGAAGGATAGGGATAAATTATACCTACAGGCTTTCAAAAACAGCCCGTTTTGTAACAAAAGACGAATACCTCCCTGCTCTTTCCGGGGCGGGCAATTATCGTATAAGGGGAGAATTTAAGCTTATCGAGAGTATATATAAAAATCTGGCTGTAATACTGCACTTGATATTGGATTACGACGGGTCGCCTGTTGAAAGGAATATTAAGGAAATGGATACGAGGCTGTTTGCCGGTGTCGGTTATAATTTCTTCTAAAATAATTAGTAATAATTTACCACGAAAGACACGGAAAATCACGGAGCAGAAAAAAAAGGAAATTATAAAAAATTAGACAGGATTAACAGGATTAACAGGATTATTTTTTGAATATTTTTTATCCTGTTTTATCCTGTATATCCTGTCTAAAATTAAGTCTTTGTTCCGTGTTTTTCCGTGAATATCTGTGGTGAATAATTACAAGCCGAAGAGATGGGCGAAGCCGAGAAACGCCAGGGACATTATCCCTGCCGTGATAAATATAATTGGAGACCCCTTTAAAATATCGGGTATCGGCGCCATCTCTATCCTCTCCCTTATCCCTGCAAAAAGAATAATTGAGAGGGTATATCCTGCTGCCACACTTATCGTATAAATAAGGGAGTTTAAAAATCCAAGCCTGTAATCTATAATGAGGATTGCAATACCTAAGACTGCACAGTTTGTTGTTATCAGCGGGAGGTATATACCGAGGGCATTATAGAGTGCAGGCGCTGTCTTTTTTATATACATCTCTACTAATTGGACAAGGGTTGCAATTACAAGGATAAAAGATGCGGTTCTCAAAAACTCTATATTTAAAGGTATGAGGAAAAAATACCATATAATCCATGCTGCTGCTGAAGCCAGCGTCATAACAAAGATAACAGCCATCCCCATACTCAAGGAGATCTCAATCCTGTTCGATACGCCGAAAAAGGAGCATAATGCAAGAAACCTTATCAGCACGATATTGTTTACCAATAACGCGCTCAAAACTATCATATACCATGTCATCTGATTATCTATCATATATACGCTAACTCCTCTTCAGTATCCATCTAACCCCTGCAATCATAAACCCTATCACAATAAATGCACCGGGCGGCATTATAAAAACAAGTGCGGGTTGGAAGCTTAAAGAACTCGATAGATTTAAAAGCTCCCTGTTAAAAAATGTCAGTGTCCCGTTTCCTATTAATTCTCTAATAGCGCCGAGGGCGGTTATTGCAAGGGTAAATCCTGCACCCATGCCGATTCCATCAATGAGAGAAGATTTAACACTATTTTTATATGCAAACGCCTCAGCCCTGCCGAGGATAATACAGTTTACTACAATAAGCGGTATAAATATTCCAAGCGATGCATACAGCTCAACCATGTATGCATGCATCACATAATCAACAATTGTTACAAATGTGGAGATTATGACTATAAAAATAGGGAGCCTTAAAGAGTCTGGAATATAATTTCTTAAAACAGATATAAAAAGATTTGATGATACAAGGACAAAGGTAGTGGCAACCCCCATTCCAAATCCGTCGTTCATGGAGCTTCCAGTAGCGAGGACAGGACATAGCCCAATTATAAGGACAAGAACAGGGTTCTCCCTGAGTAATCCATTTGTAAATATCTTTAACTTATCCATACTTTTTTTATTTCTGACTTCTGACTTCTGACTTCTGACTTCTGGCTTCCATATACCACTCCCATCCCTCTTTAATCCCATTAGCCACTGCCCTCGATGAGATGGTTGCTGCAGTGATGGCGTCTATTGTGCCGCCGTCTTTTTTTAGTTTAAGCTCTTCCCCCTTTTTGCCTTTAAACTGGTCTTTGAAAGAGTTCTGGGTTACCTTTACTCCAAGCCCCGGCGTCTCTGTTTGGTCAAGTTTAGTAATTGCAACAGAGGATACGCTATCATCACTTCCTATGCCAATTGTAGTATTTATAGGACTGGCGTAGCCCCGGGGCGATACTTTTATTACAACACCAACCTCTTTTCCGTCTTTATCTATTCCAGTCCACAGTTTTTTGCCTTTAATCTCCTTCTCGATAAAATTTACAGCGGATGGAAGAACCTCCTGCCTCTTTTTTATATCGGATAGCCTGACATTTTCATCTATCTTGATTTTTGTAACATTATAGACTGCTGACAATGCACCTGCGGATACGATACACACAGCCATGAGAATTATGCCCATCTTTATAATTTCACGCATAATTATAAGAGCACCAGTCACCAGTGCACCAGAGCACCAGTTATAAGAAGCATATTTTAAAACTGGTGGCAGGTGCTCTGGTGTTCTGGTGACTTTATTTATCCCCCAAATTTTCTCGGTCTTAGATATTTATCGAGCAACGGCACGGTCATATTCATTAATAGTATGGCAAAGGAGACCCCTTCGGGATAAGAGCCGTATTGTCTTATTAGTGCTGTAAGAAATCCGCAGCCTGCGCCGAATATAAGCATCCCCCTCTTTGTTATAGGGGATGTTACATAATCAGTGGACATGAAAAAGGCGCCCAAAAATAGCCCGCCGTTTAACAGATGAAATACAGGGTTTGCAGCCATCTTAGGGTTAATCAAATAAAAGATTGTGCTGAAAATCGTTGTTGTAAGTATAAAAGATACAGGTGTATGCCAGACAATAGTTTTTTTGTAGATAAGATAAATTCCGCCTATCAGGAGTGCGATGGTTGATACCTCTCCGATTGACCCGCCTCGATTCCCTATAAGCAAATCGAACCAGTTTATTTCAGTAACGCTTTCTACAGATTTGGTTAAATCGTGAGAAAGCTGGAGCGTTTTAACGACAGTAAGCGGGGTTGCCGCTGTTACCGCATCTATGCCGCTGAATATAGGAGCGGGCTTTGGAAATGTGCTCATCTGAAGGGGCCATGAGATAAGGAGAAAAACCCTTGCCGCGAGGGCAGGATTGAATATATTGAATCCAAGCCCGCCAAAGAGATGTTTTACAAGTATTACTGCTATAAATGAGCCTGCTATAGTCCCCCACCAGGGAAAACCTGCCGGAAGATTCAAACCTAAAAGGAGTCCTGTCAACGCAGCGCTTCCATCCGATACGGTATTCTTGCTGCCTGTCATTCTCTGGTAGGCAAATTCAAAAAGGATTGACGATGTTGCAGCTATACATAAAGTTAAGATAGCTTGTAAGCCGAAAAAATATACGCCGGCAAGGGCAGCGGGAATCAGGGCAATAATAACCGAGAACATCAACTCCCTGACAGACTCCTCTGCCCTTATATGCGGCGCCGGGGTTAAGAGAAGCAGGCTGGTTTTCTTGTCTTTTTCCATAAGTAAAAATTTCCCGAAATCTTACTTGTCAGCGGCAGAAGATTGGTTTATCAATATTGTGCCTTTTTATAAAACACACGCGTTTTGCGATAGTCTTTTATTTTTTGACATCTCAAACAATAAAGGATATTCTTCTTCTGAAGTTATTTTATCTATCTTTTCAACAAATACATTCCATCTATCTTCGGTTGCATCAACTAACATTTCCTCTTCCAATAATTTAATTTGATTTGTGATTTCGTCATAGCTTATATCCTTAGCGATTTTGTCTATACTAATCCGCATTAAAATATCTTTTGTATAGGGACGTTTCGCGTCTAAAAATCTAATTGCTTTAAGTAATTGTTGAACCTGCCGACTATTAAGAATAGCCCATACGAAAATAGCCTCAGAAAGACTATCAGAGCCTAAAAAATAGCATGTATCATCCAACATTACCGGCTTTTCGTTCTCAGGCAATATCAGGGAAAAAGCAG
>JACQEW010000070.1 GCA_016200365.1 Nitrospinota bacterium | reverse complement strand
CTTAATTTTACTTTGTAGGTTGTTAGGGGGATTACAACCCCCTGACCCCCTTTAGTAAGGGGGACTTCTCCCTGCTCCCATTTGATAATCTTTTCGTCTATGATATAGCCTTGAGATAGTGTTTGAACTATATCTGCCATGAGGTTATAGTCTTTGACCATTGTTGTGCCATGAACTTTTACCCCTGTCTTGCTTTCTATTGCTGATATTCTTGCCCGGTTAATGGCAAGTTGTCTGGCTTCGTCTGGGGTGATATTTTCTACGACTGCTTCACCTGTTGCCTCTACCCAGTCACAGTCCGAGGCAAAGGCTGTTTCACCGCAGAGACGCGGAGACACAGAGAAATATAAAAACAAAAAAAAGATTAAGGAGAAAAAAAGAAGGTTAGGAGATGTAGAAAAGAAATCCTTTCTTTCCTCATTTCTCCTTATTGTTTCTCTCTGCGTCTTTGCGTCTCTGCGGTGAATATTCATTATTCCAGATTTACCAGTATCGGATTTATCTCCCTTCCGAGTGGATTTGGTTTGTAGCCGCACCCTTTACGGGTGCGTTACTTACCGATAATTTATTCGCATTTTAAGTGCATTCAATCGCAGGCTAAAGCCTGCGGCTACCAGGGTTTTTAAAATTCACGCATTATTTGGGTTAATCTTATTATCTCTATTTATGTCAGCTTCTCCTATCATCCCTTTAAGTAAATAGTATGTGAATAATCCATGTTCTTCTTCTTTATAGAAGTTGCTGATTTGGTTCTCTCTCGATGCTGCAAGCAGGGCGATTTTTTCTGATGCTATGACAGGGTCTTTGACTATGAGTGTCCCCGGACGACCTGCTAATAGCATGGTATCTTTCTGCTCTCTGCCGCTCATACCCGAAAAACAGGCATCTATAAATAGATAGATATTCTTTGCCTTGAGGTCTGTGAGGTCTTTGTAGAGTCTTTCTAATGGATAACCACTCATCCTTGGGTTATCCGGGTTGCCGTCCGAGGGGAGGATATATGGGGTCTGGTCTCCTACATCAGGAATACCGTGTCCTGCATAGTAGAAATAGAGTGTGTCTCCTTCTTTTACGAGCTTTTTTATTCTGTCCTGCATGAGCATCTCAATCTCACTTTTGGTTGCTTTGTCATCTGTCATTAGAAAGATATTTTCGTCAGGGACTCCTGCGAATTTACTGAGGTATTCTTTCATTAGGACGGCATCATGTGAGGAGTATGTTGCTGGTGTAGTGTTTCTATATTTCTCTATTCCTATGAGGACAGCCCATTTTGTTTTGTCCTGTTTTATTCTAATTTCAGGACCCTTTGTTATGTATGAGTCTATGTCTCCTATGCCGGGTAATAGGTTAAAGTGTCTGGAGGCTATAAGATAGTTATCCAGATAGACATTGACCTGCCATTCTCCTGTTAGTTTTTCTGCCCTCTCTCCTCTTATGCCGATTCTATGGACTGATGTATTTAGATTGTGCTTCTTTGAATCGAGGTTTATTTCAAAGTCCTGTGTCTTGAAATAGATGTTTTTGTCAGGGGAGAGCCAGTCCCATCTTAGTGTATGATTCCCTTCTATGTCTTTTAGTTTTATCCACATGACTGCTTGTGTGTCCTGTGTGTAGATGACATCTGTCTTTTTAAAGGGTGTTAGCAGTTCTTCTTTTTGATAGTTACGAAAGAGTCCCGATTCTATGAGTTGTAATTTGGTGAGCTTTTTTGGGTCGGAGGAACAGCCGGTGAAAAAAGCAATGAGTAATGAGCAATGAGTGATGAGGAAAAAGAAGAATAAGATAGAGGATATTTTATTTGCCTTCATAACAATCACCTCCATAAATAAAGTTTTCATATAAATACACTAATATAGTGAATATGTCAAGCAAAAAGTTCACTTTATTTGAGAATTGAATTGGCATCAGATAAAGGGTAATCTCAAAGGCAATGAATACCCTCATGGAAAGAGCAATTGTTGAAGCCCTTTTTGCTTATATGGAAAAGAAAGGCATCAATCAGAATGGGCTGGCACAGATGCTGGGTTGGGCCCCCTCTGACCTAAATGACACCTTAAAGGGAAGAAAGGGAATAGGTAAAAATCGGCAGACATTTCTTGAGGATAGATTAGGAGAATTGTTTAGAGATGAATTGCTCCTTAAGATTAACGAGATCTCTGGGGTCAAAAAGATGCAGACCAGTCGAATTGCCGAATTTCCTTCAAAATACAAGGCTGGTAAAGGTGTAATTACGGATTTAGAACAAAAGTATATCGAAAAACTCCTTGCTATATTCAGAGGGATAAATCAGCAGGCTAAGCTCGCCGTTAAATCAACGATAGATGCACTTTACCCTCACAGAAAAGATAAAAACGAGATTGAGACTTCCTAATTCTCGCCTGCCAAAAAATGCCCCTTACCCCTCGATTATGGGAGGGGTAAGGGGGTAAAAATTTTACTTCTTATACTGACAATTGCAGAGCTCCCTTATGAATTTTACAAGGTCTCTCATAGCGTCATCGGAAATCTGTCCGTCAAAGGGCGGCATTGTCTCGCTGAATCCCGCCTTTACACCGCCGTGTTTTATCACTTCAAAAATCTCATCATCTGTCTTTTGGGAAAAATATTCCGCACTCGTATGATCTCGAGGCACAACTCCCTGCTCCAGACTTTCTGCAAGGGGGCCGTCACCTTTTCCTGTCTGTCCATGACAAGGGGCGCAGTAGCTGTAATAGTTGACCCTGGTATTTTCCTCTTTATAGCCCTTTGACCCTTTCTCGCTGAGGCTGCGGGCTGTCATATAGTTCTTCTCTATTGCAACAGCCTCACCTTCTTTTGATTTTTTAAAAGCTGTCCAGTTCCTGCTTTTTTCCTTGCCGGCTGCATGGGAACCCCCGAAAGCGCCTGCATCTGCCCTGCTTCTATCAGGGTCATTATATTTTGGATCAGGGTCGCCGGCATTTGCCGCAGGGGAATTCGGTTTTAACCTGAAATCCCTTTTTGCTCCATCTGCAAATAATGGATCTTTCGTAATATCGCCTTCCCCTTTCTCCACATTGGAAAGGTCATGTCCATTATTATAAAAGACATTGTAAGATAAATAAGGCTCTACGCCCTTCTGGTCCCTCGGCGATTCCGCTATCTGAAACCCAATAGCATCGGAATCTGTAATAATATTATTTTTAATTACAGAGCTCGATACTTCAGTGTATATACCGGTCGGGTTGGCAACGATGGTATTATTCACTATTTCAGGCTTTGAATAGGCGCAGAAGATACCGCGAACCTTGTTTCGATACACGATATTGTTTTCGATGAGTGGGTTTGAATAGATGAGATAGATGCCGAAATTCTCATTCTCCTCTATTATATTATTTGCAATGAGCGAGGTCGAGCCGTGAAATGACAGGATGCCTGCATTGTTATTTATAATCCTGTTGTTCAATACCGCCATAGCAGCGCTGTCTATCTTTATGCCTGCGTCCATGGCATCGCCCTGCCTGCCCCTGATACCGCTGTTCCTAATGGTAAATCCTTCGATTACGGCATCGCTTGCCCCGACAACTACGCTGCCGTCCTTCTTGCTGCCGTCTATTGTCGTCTTTTCATACCCTTCGCCTTTTACTGTTACGCCCGTCTTCAATTTGATTTGCTCTTTATAGACGCCGGCAGAGACCTGAACCGTATCACCCGAAGATGCAGCATTAACCGCCTCCTGAATGCTCTTAAACTGCAAAGGGACGGATATGACCGCTGCCTCGGCAGAGCCAAAAAGTAAAAGGGTTAAAATAATAAGGGTTTTTCCGAATAACTTGCAGATATTTTTCATTTAAAATCTCCTCCTTTTGCTATTAACTATTAACTCTTAATTCTTAACTCTTAACTTTCTTCTATTGCACCTCCTTTCTAAAAAAGCAAAAGGGCTTGGTCGCTTTACTCACCATACCTCCTTATGAGAGAGAGAAATGGCATGTAATCTGTCGAAGCTGTAAGATATGTGTTATTATATCTTAAAAAAATATCCTGATGGGAATAATTTTTATAAAATATTTGTTTTTTATATTCATGAGGGGATAGGTGAAAAAAAAGGAGTTTGAGGAGACAGCCCTCCCGCACATTGATTCTCTTTTTAATTTCGCCCTTAAATTAACAGGGGATGCAGGTGAGTCAGAGGATCTGGTTCAGGAGACATATTTAAGGGCTTATAAGTTTTTTCATAAGTATAAAAAAGATACCTATATAAAGGCATGGCTCTTCAGTATATTGAGAAACACCTTTATAAATATATACAGGAAAAAGAAAAAAGAGCCGGAGAGCGTAGATTTTCACAGCGTTGAGCAATTTATCGGGCAGGTTATAGAAAGCGGCAGCCCGATATTGCAAGGCGATATATCCGATGCCCTTTCAAAGGATGTTCTGGATGATGAGGTCAAGGCGTCTCTCGATGCGCTTCCGGAGGAGTTCAGGGATGTTATCCTCTTGTCCGATGTAGAGGGGTTTTCTTATCGGGAGATAGCCGATATTTTGAAATGCCCCGAAGGAACGATAATGTCGAGACTGCACAGGGGCAGGAAGCTCCTCTACAAAAACCTGACGGAATATGCAAAGAAGAGAGGATATTTATGAAGCCCAAATCCCGATTTAGAAAATCTGGATTTGGGTCAAAAATCCTAAATCGGATTTTGGGTTTTGCTTGCAGTTTGCAAATTGCAACTTGCAGCTTTTAAAAAAAGGAGGGGGTTAAAATGAAAAAAACAATGTTAGTTACGGCAGTAACCGGTATTTTTGCGGCAGCCGTTTCATTTGCGTCGGATCATTCTCATATGCACGAGACGATGATGAAAGAGGGAGGACATAAATCCGATACGCGAATAGAACTGAAAATGGCGGAGTCTATGAAGGCGATGCATAAAAGCATAATGAGGGGGCATCTGGATGCGTTAGGCAAGATTACCGCTGCCCTTGCGGCAAACGAACTGGAAAAAGCCGCTAAAATTGCAAAGGGAAACCTTGGATGGAATGAGTCGGAGGAAAAAATGTGTTCTATATTCGGCGAGTCTGCGGGGGAGGCAGGTAAAGATTTTTTAACCGTCGGCAAGGCAATGCACACAAAAGCGGACGAACTATCCGCCGATGCCATGGCTGGAAACAGAGACAAGGCGCTTGCGGATCTTTCTCCTCTGATTGAAAGCTGCAATATCTGCCATGAAAAATTCAGGCACTGAGCGAATAGTGCGGCAAAAAATGACATTTTTTGCCGAAACCGAATAGGCGGTTAAGGAGATATTTATGTTTTTTAAAACCGATTGTAAGTCTGTAAATCAATATATCAGCGCAATTTTGGACGGGGAGTTAAAGGGTCGGAAGGCTGACAGGGTCAAAAACCATATTGCCGGGTGCGAGAGATGCAGGAAGGAGCTTGAGATTGTAAAGCTCTCGAAATCACTATCAGGAGAAGCAGAGAAAGAAAAATCGCCATTCTATTTAAAAAATAGAATAATCGGCTTGATAGAAGAAAGAGAAAGAAAAGAAAGCTTTATAGAGAGATTTTTCCCCTTTACCCCGTTAGAAATTTCGATTCCTTATAGAAAAAGCGAGGTTAAAGCCCCGTCCTTTCTAACGGGGTTTACCTTAAAGCATGTCTATACTGCCTCTGCTGTTGCCGCGCTTGTTTTATTGGTTATCGTGCCTATGTATTATTTCTCCGATAGGGTCTCTGCATCGCCGATTGCCGTAAAATCCGTTAATAATCATCTCAACAATACTATTGTGGATATATTTGACGGGCAGATGCCGTCCGGCAGCACCGAGTTGTCAAGGGAGTTTGAGGTGCCGGGACTGTCATGGCAGGGCATAGGCTCGCCGCAGGTAAACCTCCGTTATCTAAAGGAGAGGAGGGTTGCATACATTGCCTTCGATAAAAACGGGCATAAATTATCCCTTTTCATATTCGACATAAACAACCTGAAACTCCCTGAAGGGAGAATAATAAAAGAGGGGGACAAAGAGATATTTATCGAAACATTTAAGGGATTCAATGTGCTTTTCTGGAGGGAGGGGAATATGGGCTACTCTATGGTCTCCGACCTCGGCGGGGATGAGATGATTCGCTTCATGAAATATGGGGAAGGATATATAAACCAAATTCAAAAGAATATCGAGTCTGGGACATTTTTTGAATAAGAAATTATTACGGAGGTAATTTATGTTTAAAAGGATTTTTTTGGGAATGATGGTATTGCCTTTTCTTTTCGGTATCTCCTATACAATAGAGGCGCAGGGAGAGGTTATTTTTAAAGTAACTATTGATGCGCCTGAAGAGAGCAAAGATGTAAGGCTCTGGCTTCCCTATCCCAAAACAGATGGCGAGCAGACAATAGAGGATATAAAAATTTACGGCAATTTTTCTTTTAGCAAAGTTTATCCCCAGAAGGAAGAAGGAGACCTCGCCCTCTATGCAGAATGGACAAAGCCTGCAAAGGAAAGATTTCTTACGCTTACCTTTCAAGCGAAGAGTATAGAAAGGGTCAGGAAGGATTTTCAATCTCAGGAACCCGATATTCCTGCTGAGGTCGGAGAATATCTAAAAGGCTCTCCCTTTACTCCGATTGATGGAAAGGTGAAGGAGATAGCATCAAGCATCACCGATGGTAAAAAGAGCATCATCGAAAAGGCAAAGGCTGTTTATGACTGGACTGTCGAAAATACATTCAGAGATCCGAATATCAAGGGGTGCGGAACAGGCGATGTCGAGAGGATACTGTCGGAAAAGGGCGGCAAATGCGCCGACATCAGCGGTGTATTTGTGGCTGTTGCAAGGGCTGCCGGAGTTCCGTCGAGAGAAGTCTATGGTCTGAGGCTCGGCAAAAAGGATGGAGAGGACATTACAGGCGGTCACCACTGTTGGACGGAGTTTTACCTCCCAAATTATGGCTGGATTCCTGTTGACCCTGCTGATGTAAGAAAGGCAATGCTCACAGAGAAACTGGACTTAGAGCAAGCGCGGAAGTATCGCGATTACTATTTCGGTGCAGTGGATGAATATAGAATTGCCTTAACAAGAGGGACTAAAGGCTATTGCCTCAGTCCTCCCCAAAAGGGTGGTCCAATACCTTATGGCTTTATGTATCCATACGCAGAGGTTGACGGAAAACCACTTGAATGGCTTGCCGCTCAGAAGGAACTGAAGTATCAAATTACCTTCAGGAAGCAATAGATCGAAAAAGAAAATAATCAGCCCTGTCTGCGTGCAACGCACAGGCACAGATTTACACAGACTTAACATAAGGGGCAAGGGATTAGATTGCTTACCCCTTAATCCTTGTTTTTGTCAGTGAAAGCCTAAAGTATAGCCTCCAGCCTCTTTGCTATATCCTCTTTCGTCATCATGCCTACGAAGCTGTCTTTTATAATGCCGTTTTTATCTATGAAGAAGCTCATTGGGACTCCGAATACCTGATATTTATTACTGACAGAGCCGTCAATATCGAGGAGGACAGGATAGGTTATCTTATAATCTTCTGCAAACTTCGATACCTTCGATTCGTTCTCTTTTATATTGACTCCGAGGATTATAAATCCCTTATCTTTATTTTCTTCGTAACTTTTCTGGAGGTCGGGTATCTCCTCCCTGCACGGATAACACCATGTTGCCCAGAAATTGACCATCACCGCCTTCCCTTTGAGACTGCCCAGTTTTACTTCTTTGCCTGTGATGTCTTTTAATGCAAAATCAGACGCAGGTTTTGAAGTTTGGGGTTTAGTTGAAGTTGATTCGGGGCTGCTGCAGCTTATGACTATAAGAAACAAAAGGAATAAGGCAGCCGCACCCTTTAGGGTGAGTGAATTACGCAGGCTGAAGCCTGCGGCTACCAAATTTTGAATTTTAGATTTTAGATATAAAATTGGAAATTGGAAATTGGAAATTGAAAATTTAATCATATTCCCTCCGGATACACAATCGGCAAATCCCATCTGAAAACCCTGTCGTGATGGACAGCCATGTTTCTGATGATTAATTCAAAGTATTCTGCATTTTCGGTAATTATATCTTTTTTGAATTTTACGATACCCTCCCTGTGATGATTGTCGCCTGTCTCAAATCTCAATTCCCATCCCTTATTTGCAGGGTATTCTTTATTATTTACCCTTAAAAATGTCATCTCGTCAAGGGAATAATGCTCGAGCCTGCCGTCATGGACATTAAGGCTTATTATGAACACCATATTGTTTTCGGCATCATATTTTTTTATTAATTCGGGAGCGCTTATGGATTTAAGGTATTGAGGTGTGGCATAAATAATATCCGCATATACATCTCCGTACCCTATGTCGTTTCTCCATAGGAGGCGGTGTATCTGTTTTACAATCTTGTAAGGCAATGTGGATTGCAGGACAGGATAGGTCTCTTTCAGGTAATTTGTTATGACATCTACTTCCTTGCCCGACATCTTCACACCTTTCTCCATCCTCATCTTATCCACTACTTGTATCCAGCCGGCAGGAGGCAATACTGCTGCCCGTATGACTTCTTCACCATGACACTTGCGGTAGCATTTTTGCTGATATAAAACCGCTGCCTCTTTTTCGCTTAATTTGTCTATCACGGAATATCTGAACATAAGAAGCCTTGTTAAACTGTAGAGGTAATCAATGTCATCCTTGATACCAGAGCCTTCGGATTTTACGAGGAAAACAGCCGGTATGGAGATGGCGAGGATTATAATCGAGGTGATTAATATTTTCTTGAAAGGTTTCATTAAATATTGTTTTATTCTGACTTCTGACTTCTGGCTTCTGACTTCTAATTTTTGTAGTCCTTTGCACACCTGAATCCGTAATCATTGGATTCCATGTTAGGATTTTCGCCGAGTCTCGCAGCGCTCCTTGTGCTTATTGAAGGGCTCTGCCATGACCCGCCTTTAATAACCTTAAGATTTCTCTCTTTATTATACCAGTTATCTGTCCACTCCCAGACATTTCCCGCCATATCGTATACACCGTAAGGACTCTTTCCATCTTTGTATGTCCCTACCTCAGTTGTCCCTCCAAAACCAGCGGCCCCTGATGTTTCTAAAGCAAACTGCCCAACTCTTGTACCGCCTCCAAGTCCGGATTCATAGGAATTATTTAAGTGTTTATCAAATTCATTTCCCCATGGATAAATCCTTTCATCTGTCCCTCTTGCAGCCTTTTCCCATTCCTCCTCTGTCGGCAGGCTTTTGCCTGCCCATTTACAGTAATCGTTTGCCTTATTCCATGTTATATTGACTACAGGATGTTTTGCCCTATCAGAGGGGAAGCTGTGGTTTGGGTCAAATTTTTTATAGTCCTCGTTTGTTACCTCGTATATATCAATATAAAAAGAAGGGATGTTTACCTTCCTTTTCGGCTCTTCATCGAAAAACCACTCCTTTTTTCCGCCGGCATCCTTAACAGCTTTTTCAATCTCGTTCCTGTTACTGCCCATTATGAACTCCCCGGCAGGCACAAGAGCCATACCGTCTGGTGGAAATGGAGGTTCTAATGATATTGCAGATTGAATATTGAAAATTGCAAAGGGTAAAATTAAACCTATTGTAAATTTTAAAATTTTCATGTCAAGGAAATTATAAACCGCAGAGGCGCGGAGACGCAGAGATATTAAAATCTTTTTAAAATATTTATATTTTTCTCTGTGCCTCTGCATCTCTGCGGTAAAATCAAGTTTTTATTCTCTTTTTTAGAAAATCAATTGTCCCGCTTATTATAAAATACAGCACACCTGACCATACAAGCAGTATTGCCGAAAAAAGGATAATATCGCTCAAAGGATAACCGCCCCTCGTGATTTGATACCATTTTCCGCTTATCCTCTGGAGAGGCGTAAGCATCGCCTCTTTCCCGAACCGTTTAAAGAAATACCCTTCAATATCGTCCCTGTTTCCGCCTGCCATCAGCCTCTGTCCTATCATATCTTTCCATTCCATCCCGCAGCTCATGTGGCAGTCTTCGAGAACCATAGGGCATTCGCATGGACAGGCGAGATTGTGAGAGATTCCCATCACACTATCAGTGCCGGCTGACTGATAGAAGACATACTTTATCAGCGAAAAGATGCTCACAATGGCTAAGGATAGAAGGAATATCTTTATTTTCATTTAAAAACATAATTCACCACAAAGACACAAAGAACACAAAGAAAATTAAGAACTTGACAGGATTAATTGTGAATATTTTTTATCCTGTTTTATCCTGTATATCCTGTCTAAAATCAAGTCTTTGTTCCTTTGTGCTCTTTGTGCCTTTGTGGTGAGTTTTTCTCATTCGTATAATAAAGAATACAATCAATACCGCAATCCCTGCGGCGAGCAGCCATATTCCCCTGTTTTGTTCAATCAAGCCCTGCTTCGACATTACAGAGAATTTTATGTCCACCGATGGTTTGACATTGTCCTTCATGTATTTAATTTTAAATTTTACATCTTGTCCCTGTTTAATTTCTTTATAGGTGTAATTATGGTATCTGAAGCCTTTCTTTTCCGTATTACTCATGGGGTTAGGCGAGATTTTAAAGTCTTCGGCGCGCAGGGGCTCCTGAATGCTTACTTCAAGGGTATCTATCGGGTATAGCGATTTTACGGCATATTCAAAATCTCTTTCCGCCTTGCCGCTTTTCACTTTAAACGGGGAATACTGGAAGTCTATGAAAAAGTCGGAATAAGGAAGCTTTACGGCAGTTTCGTTATATTCTCCTTTATCGGTAATATCATACAACTGGCAGAAATGCTGTCCGCCCGGCGATAGACTGCATACATCCGTAAGTTTCGTTACACCTTTCGGCAAGGTGAAGGTCACCTGATTTGGGAAAGCGTTCTTATCGCTAAACTTGCCTTCATACACAACAAGGACATCCTGTGAGTCGTATTCAGGCAATATTGAAACCTTCATGCGACCGATGCGGAGATCAGAGGCAAAAACATCAGAAGACAGAAGACAGAAGACAGAAGACAGAAAGAAGAATAGTATAGTTGTTTTATTTTTTGACTTCTGACTTCTGACTTCTGACTTCTGACTTCTTATTTTAGTGTTCATGCACCGCCCACCCCACCAGATAACTTTTATATATGGTCATCCAGTTTGCCAGTATGAGGATTGACATAATAATAATTACCACTCCGCTTACATATCGTATTATTCTTCTAATGCCTCTTATTTTGTCGGCAGAAAGCAGGCTTGAGATTAAAAGACCAACGGATAAAAAAGCTGTGGCTATTCCGAGCGAATAAAAGCCGAGCAGGAGAGTGCCTCTTGACACCGTATCGGGATTTTTTGTCATGTTATAGATGGAGGTTAAGGTTGGTGTTACGCAGGGCTGGTAGGCAAAAGCAAAGGAGAGTCCCGTTAAAAGTCCTATATGTCTCCTGTACATATTTCCCGTATGCTCGGGCAGACGGAATAATCCTGTAAAGTAAAGTCCTGTTATGAGCAGTATTACGCCGCCCATCTGATTCAGAACATATAAATAGCGAAAAAGTGTGCTGCTGATGGATAAAGATGTTGAGCCAAGAAGTATATATCCTGACATGAATCCTATCAGGCATAGTATACTGCCGGTCAATATTCCCGGCACCCCCTGTCTCCAATTTCTGTCCCCTATCTCCATCATTGTTAATCCTGTGAGATAAGCTATGAAGAAGGGAGTTACCTGAAATAGACAGAAAAACCAGATGGAAAAAAAATTATGAAGTCCGCCTGTATATGCCTCGAAAATAGTCATAAAAGTCAGAAGACAGATGACAGAAGACAGATGACAGAAGACAGACTTTTATTTTCTGTCCTCTGTCCTCTGACTTCTGACTTCTGTTATTTTTCTTATCCTCTCTGCAACATCCTCATACTTTTTTATCTTCCCGACAAAGATTGAGGTGATTTTGCCTTCTCTATTTATGAATATGGTAGTCGGCGGGGTTGATACCCCGTAACTTCCGGCAATCTCCTGTTCTTTGTCTGCTCCTGACGGAAACTGAAGTTTATGTCTCTCTATAAAGTTCATTAAATCCGTCTCTTTATCCTGAAACCCTATACTTATAAAATTGACCCCCTTATGACCGAATTCTTCAAATGCCTGCTTGATGAATGGGGCAGACAGGTTAGAGCAGGGGCACCAGTTTGCATAAAAGAAGATAACAGTTGGATTTCCCTTTATGCTGTTGAAATTTAAAACTGTTCCATCCTTCAAATTTAATAAAAATGCCGGCGCACTATCCCCTACCTTCAGTGGCGTTATCGGCGGGGTGTAATTTAATATCGCCCGCAAGATCAGGGCAATAGAGATAAGGATTATGATTTTGTTTATATGAAACGACTCGGTGGCGGATACCCCCTTATTAACAGTAGGCAGTAGGCAGTAGGCAGTAGGCAGTTTGTTTTTTTTCTGCTTACTGCTTACTCCATACTGCTTACTATCTTTGTTAATGGGTGCTGTGTCCACTCTGTTCTCCAAGATGTCCCGCTTGATATGCTCCTGTTACCTTATCTCCTCTCGTTCTAAGGGCATATTCTATTTTTCTTTTTTCGATAGGGGTGTTAAGGAGCTCAAGCAGGCTCTTATTGTCTCCTATCAGCTTTACCAGATCCTGCTTTCTGAAATCAGCCTCCCAGTTTCCTACCAGCGCATTCCATGTCTGGATTATGGCAGCCGCCTGATAATCTGTAACATCCGACAGCTCTTTATATGAATCTTTCATTTTATAATCCGCAATGAATTTCTTCATGTGAGGAATTACGGCTATAAAGGGGGGACCGCATCTGTGGCAGTATTTGGCGATCCTTTCGGTGTCATGGCATTGGGTGCATATCTGCATTGCCAGCCTCTTTGCATCATCCGGCGAATACTCCATATAGCCCCTCGCCTTTATACCATCGCTTATTTTTCTGCTGAGGCTGTTTGGGACGGCTATAACCAGCGTAACCCCCAGAATCAGCATCAAAAATATACCTGTGAAAATTATAACTGTTTTTTTCATTAAGGTTTCCTCCTCTTAGATTTTTGTATTATAGCAGAAATCTTAAAAAAATATAAAATGGGAGAGGTTTTTATTTCTGCTGCCCTTCCATTTTAGAAAGGGCAGCAGTCATTGGGGGAAGGAGGCAAACAAAGGGATAATATACCCTTTTATAAATAAACAAATAATAATTTATTTTTATTCCCAAAAGGGAAGATTTTTTGTAAAATGGTTTTGGTATGGAGATTGCAAATATGATTCAGGATATGAACAAGATTCTTATAATAGATGACGACAAATCTATCTGCAAGACACTGGAGCTGCATTTAAAAAGAAACGGCTACGATGTCAGCTTTGCCCATACAGGGAGAGACGGTATAGGTCTTGCCGCGGAAAAAATACCGCAGGTCGTTATATTGGATATAAGACTCCCTGATATAGACGGTATCGAGGTTCTCAGGCAGATTAAGACGATAGACAAGGATAAATATGTGATTATGATTACCGCCTTTCAGGATATGGAGACCACTATAAAGGCAATGCAGGAGGGCGCCTTTGAGTATATCCATAAACCCATAAGCATAGATGAGCTTGACAGGGCGATAGACAATGCGGTCAACAGCCTTAAGATACTGACAGGGGGGAGAGATGAGGTTATTGAAATACCTAAGATTACGGTTGGCGAGGGCAACATCATAGGAAAGAGTAAGGTTATGAAGGAGATATTTAAGACCATCGGCGTTGTTTCCCAGAGCAGGACTACAGTATTAATCGAGGGGGAGAGCGGGACAGGAAAGGAATTAATCGCCAAGGCGATACATTTTAACAGCAAAGACAGGAAGTATCCATTTATTTCCATAAATTGCTCGGCTATCGTCGAAACCCTTCTCGAAAGCGAGCTCTTCGGTCATGAAAAAGGGGCGTTTACAGGTGCAGTATACCGTAAAGACGGAAAATTCACCCTTGCCAATAACGGCACCATATTTATGGATGAGATAGGAGAGATGAGCCTCAATCTCCAGGCGAAGCTGCTGAGGGTTTTGCAGGAGAGGGAGTTTGAAAGGGTAGGGGGAAAGGAGAAGCTGAAGACAAATGTCAGGGTTATAACAGCCACCAATAAAAAATTAGATGACCTTGTTAATCAGGGTAAATTCAGGGAAGACCTCTATTACAGGCTGAAGGTGGTTACCATAGAGGTTCCTCCGTTAAGGGAAAGGAGGGAAGATATACCCCTCCTGGTAGAGTATATAATTAATAAGGTGAATAACGACCTTCACAGAAATGTGAGAAAGGTATCCAGAAAGTCGCTTGAGCTTTTAGTAAAGCATCCGTGGATTGGCAATGTAAGGGAGCTTGAGAATGTAATAACAAGGGCTGTGCTTCTTTCGAGAGAGGACAGACTCGGTGAGGAGCATTTTACGGCGTTTTTAAAGGGCGATATCAGTAAGCCTGTTGAGCAGAATCTGTTTGCAGAATCCGATGAAGTGTATAAATATGAAACAAAAATCAGCTCATTGGATGAGGTAGAAAAGATACATATAATTAAGGCATTGAATTATACCAACTGGCATAAGGGAAGGACATGCGAGATACTCGGATTGACCAGACCGAGATTGGAGAGAAAGATAAAAAAATATGATATTAAACCGCAGGGAAAAATCTCTTGACTTTTTATAGAATTATGTAGTAAAAATTAGTGTGCGGTGAAAAATGACATTTTTCACCATAAACTAAACATTAGTTTTTATCAGCAGGATTTCACCTTATTAGGAAGCATTTAATATTTTGTTAAAACGAAATATAAATATCTAAACATAATATTAAATCTTAAACGGTTTTAATGAATAACTGTATTAATAGGTTAATCAAGGTATTCCAGCATTTTCAAAGAGTAAGTGTCATTCGCTGAAAATAGGCTTCATGGTATAAGTATTGCATTTATTTCTTAGATACCCTTGTATCTTGCCCGTGCATAAGTCTTTATGTAAGGGGTGCTGGTGTTGAATCATTGAAATTTAAACCGAAAGGAGGTGAAGTTTAGTATTATTTTTTTGTTGATTGGTCAGGTTGGGGGAATTTTTTAAAAAGGAGGATAAAATATGAACAAAGGGAAATGGATATTTTTATTAATAGCGGTTTTTGCAATCAGTTTTTCTCTGGACGCATCCCTATCTGTAACAAAGGTATCTGCGGCAAAGATTTCAAAGGAAGATCTTGAAAAGGCAAAAAAGGAAGGGGATCAGACAGATGAGGCGCTAAAAAAGGCAAGAGAAAGTTATGGAAAAGAGGCAGATGAGGCGAATGTCGAGTCCTTTGAGACTAAGACCGGTGTGAAGGGCTCAGGTAAATCCGTTTATGGTGTTACCGGGTTTGATTATCTTACAGGCGTTGGTAAGATTCAGTCCACCGATGTGGATAAGACAGAGCTTGGAAAGACCAGCCCCCTTTCCAAAAAAATAAATGAGAGGTGGAAGACCAAATATGCAGTTCCTCTTGATCTTAAAAGGGTAGGCGAAGCCCGTTCCGGCTGGGCAAAAGAGACAGGTGTTACAGAGGTATGGCAGAGAAAGGCAACAGGAGCATCAAAATTAGGCGGTGATTATAATGAGTGGGTAAATCGGTGGAATTCACTTACAAGACCCGATTCAGCCACAGGAGAGACGACCGTAGCAGGGGCAGACCCGGCACAGGGCGCCCACTGGTTCAGCTTTTATTGTGTGCACTGCCACGGCTGGTTTGCAAAGGGTGATGGTCCGACTGCATCAGTGTTAGACCCAAGGCCAAGGAACCAGACAAATGGAAAATATATGAATCACATCAGCAATCTTGAGCTCTTTGCAGTAATAAAAGGGGGAGGTCCTGCAAGGAACCTTTCAGAGTCAATGCCTGCATGGGGTAATGTCCTTCAGGATCAGGATATCTGGAATGTAGTTGCCTTTATGCGATCCCTTGCAAAACCGGCATTTGATGCAAAGTCAGATGAAGGAAAAATTACTGCAGCCAATGCAAAGGACAGCAAGGATTTTAAAGAATCCAATGAGCAGCTTGAGCTTGAAGGCTCGATGGGAGGAAGAGGCGGCGGATTGGTTGGCGGATATGATACTCCCGGCGGCGGCAGAACATCAAGCAAGCTGGTCGGTGTAAAGACAAAGGGTAGCGCAAAGGATACAGGAGCTGCAATCGGTGATAATGAAGTAGAGTATAGGACGTCCGTGAAGAAATAAGTATAGTTTGTAAAATTAAGACGACCACCTGATTCCCCTCATCTTTCCTCTCTCCATAGGTGAGAGGGTAAGGGTGAGGGGGGTTGTTTAGGTGGTCGTTCTTTTTTTATTATCTTTCACCACAAAGACACAAAGAGCACAAAGAAAATAAAAGAAAAGGATTAAGGAGAAATGGGGAAATAGTGAAAGGGAGAATGCAAAAACTTAATAGAACGCAGATGACGCTGATTTAAACGGATTCTCGCTGATTAAGAACAAAGTTGAGTAGTAAGTGGTTGAGTAGTTTAACTACTTAACAACTCAACTTTATTTATTTTATCTGTGTCAATCCGTCTCATCCGTGTCATCCGTGTTCTATTTTATAATTTTTTTCCCATTTTCTCCTTTCTCCTTTCTTTTCTTTGTGTCCTTTGTGCCTTTGTGGTAAAATTTTTTTATGATTGAAGTAGAGAATCTTACAAAAAAATACGGCGATGCAAGAGGGATTAATGATGTTACCTTTACCGTGGAGAAGGGTGAGGTTCTCGGTTTTTTAGGTCCTAACGGTGCCGGCAAAACAACTACTATGAGAATCCTTACCTGTTTCATGCCAGCCACAAGCGGAAAGGCTAAGATAGCAGGTTTTGATGTCTTTGAGGATTCTCTTGAGGTTCGCAAGCGGATAGGCTATCTTCCTGAGAGTGTCCCTCTTTATACCGATATGCAGGTTCCCGTGTATCTTGAATTTGTGGCAGGACTTAAAGGGGTTGACAGGAGGGATGTAAAAAGAAGGGTCTCGCATGTAATGGATGACTGCGCTCTGAATGCAGTTTCAAAGAAATATATAGGAGAGCTTTCAAAGGGCTACAGGCAGAGGGTGGGACTGGCGCAGGCACTGATAAATGACCCTGAGGTTCTTATCCTCGATGAGCCGACTATTGGATTAGACCCAAGGCAGATAATAGAGATAAGGAGCCTGATAAAGAGCCTCGGAGGGAGAAGGACGGTTATATTAAGCACCCATATCCTTCCGGAAGTCAGTATGATATGCCAGAGGGTCGTAATAATAAATGAAGGCAGGCTGGTAGCAGTAGATACGCCGCAGAACCTTACCGCCCAGCTCCAGAGGTCCCAGCAGATTTTAATAAGGGTCGGCGGACCTGAGAAGGAGGTATTGTCAGAGGTAGGTAAAATAAACGGCGTATCGAGGGTATCTGTAAAAGAGAACGGGGCAGACAATATTAATGCCTATTTGATAGAGCTGAAAAAGGATATGGTTGATGCAGGCAAGGATATACCGCCTGTTATTGTCAGAAAGAACTGGTCTCTCCATGAGATGCGTCCTGTAGGCATGAGCCTCGAGGATATATTCATTAAGCTTGTGACAGAGGAGAAGATTAATTAGATTTACGATTTACAATTTACGATTTACAATTTAAAAAATCTAAAATCGTAAATCGTAAATTGAAAATTGAAATGAGAAACTTCTATCTTATATTTCTAAAAGAGCTTCGCTCCTATTTTAATTCACCCATAGCCTTTGTGGTTATTACCATATTTCTCGTCCTGTCGGGCTATTTTTTCTATAACCTATTTGCCACCTTCAGCACCGTGAGCTTTCAGGTAATGACCCAGCCCATGCTGGCACGGCAGTATAACCAGTTGAATATAACCGAGATGGTGGTAAGACCCCTCTTTTCCAATTTAAGCCTCTTTATGCTTATCATGCTGCCGATGCTTACAATGAGGATGTTTTCAGAGGAAAAGAAGAGCGGTACAATAGAGCTGCTCCTCACCTATCCTGTAAAAGACTCCGAGGTAATACTGGGCAAGTTTGCCGGCTGTATGGGTATATTTACCATCATGATTCTTCTTACAGTGCCCTGTTTTATCCTTATCGGTATATTCGGTGAGCCGGAGATGGGTGTTATTGTAAGCGGCTATGTTGGACTTTTTCTTATGGGCGCAGCCTTTATATCCCTGGGAATATTCGCATCTTCCATTACAGAGAATCAGATTGTGGCTGCCGTCCTCTCATTCGGCTCTCTGCTTATATTTTTTATGATGGGATACTCTGCAGGTTTTGCCGGCGAATCTGTAGGGAGTATCTTAAAATATCTATCCTTTATGCCTCATCTTTATAATTTTGCAAAGGGAGTTCTCGATACTGAAGATATAATGTATTATTTCCTGTTTATATTGTTCTGCATTTTCTTGAACATGAGGACACTGGAGTCAAAGAGGTGGAGAGGGTGATAACAAAGTCACCAGAGCATCAGGACACCAGGGCACCAGATATTTTTTACTGGTGACTGGTGCTCTGGTGCTCTGGTGCTCTATTTATATGAAGACTATTACCTATATACTCGGCATTCTTGGTTTCATACTGATTTTCGGCGGCGGTATTGTGTATGCCATACAGGCGTCTATGAGCATAACTGCCGCCCTCCTTATATGGATAGGGCTTTTGCTTGTGCTGTTCTTCCTCTATGTCAACTTCTCCGACATAAGAAACCTGATGCTCAAAAGGTCTACCCGTTATGGCGCCAATATGGCGGTTATGATAATTATATTTGCCGGTGTTGTTGTTCTACTCGGCTTCATGTCGGTAAATCATAAAAAGAGGGTTGACCTTACCAAAACAGGCCGTTATACCCTGTCGGAGCAGACCGTAAAGATACTGAAATCACTCAAGAATGATGTAAAGGCTGTAGCCTTTTACAGGAGCGAAGAAGAGACTTTTCATGCAATGCTTAGGCAGAATGCAGAAGACCTGCTGCAGGAATATTCATATAATATCCCGAAGTTTACCTATAAATTTATTGACCCGGACAGGAATCCCGGGCTTGCCACCAAATACGGCGTATCGGAATACAGGATTATTATGCTCTATTCAGGAGGGAGACAGGAAAAGGTGGCATTCGAGAGCGAAGAAAAGCTCACAAATGCACTTATCAAAGTAACACGGAATGTAGTAAAGACTGTATATTTTCTAAAGGGGCATGGGGAGAATGATATAGCGAGCATTCAGAAGACAGGCTATAAGGCTGCAAAGGACGCAATAGAAAAGGAGAATTATCAGGTTAAGGAACTCCTCCTCATGAATGAAGAGAGGGTGCCGTCGGATGCCTCTGTTGTTATTGTAACAGGGTCAAAGAGGGATTTTCTTCAGGACGAGATTGATAAGCTTAAAAAATATGCAGAAGAAGGGGGGAGCCTCCTCTTCATGACTGATCCCGGACATCCCCTTACCGTGAAAAAATTTCTTGAAGATTACGGCTTCAAAGTCGGCGATGATATAATAATTGATAAGCAGAGCCGTGTCTACGGTGCGAATTATTTGACCCCGGTGGTATATCAGTATGAAAAGGATCATCCTTTAACTCAGGACTTCAATCTTGCCACATATTTCTATCTTGCCAATACAGTGGAGATTGAAAAGGATAAAAAGAAAGGGCGCTATCAGCTTGCCCTGACAGGACCAAATAGCTGGGGTGAAAAGGATATGAAAGAACTGGAGGAGGGCGAGGTTTCTTATGATGAAGGGAAAGAGAAGAGGGGACCCTTGTCCGTTGCTGCCGTAACTACCGTCCCTGTTAAAGGCGCATCGGGTATCGAGGTTGATGCAGAGGGGAAGATTAAGGAGGGAAGGATAAGGCTCGGGAAAATAATAGCCTTTGGCGATTCCGATTTTGCAAATAACACAAATATTAATCTGGCAGGGAACGGGGAGTTGTTTTTAAATAGCATAGGATGGCTTGCGGAAGAGGCTGACCTCATATCTATCAGAAAAAGGGATGTAAAAAACACACCTGTAGTTCTTACTGTTGCTCAGGGCAGGGCGATATTCTGGATACCAGTTATTGTCGTGCCTTCCCTGGTGCTTGTCTCCGTCATCGGTATATACAGCAGGAGAAGATGGATGAGGTAGTTTGCTGTAAAAACCTTTTTTCTCACTTCCGTTATTTTTTCTTTTGCCCTTTTTAAAACTGTTAAAGGAACAAAAGAAAAAATAAAAAGTCGTTCAAAAAAAGGTTTTTACAGCATTATTTTTATAGATGAAATGAAGTATTTCAAAAAAACCTTTCTCTGGATAATCATATTATCTGCACTTGCGGGATATTTCTATCTCGATGTCAAGACGACAAAAAAAAAGGAGATGGAGAAAGAGGAAGCCGCCCGCCTGCTCCCCTTTAAACCCGAAGAAGTTGTCGAGCTTGATCTGAAGAAAGGCGATAGGACCATACTCCTCCAGAGGTGGGAGGACGGCTGGCGTGTAGAAAAGCCTATCAAGGCAAAGGCTGACGGCAGGGCGGTGGAGAAGGCATTGGGTTATATAACGCAGTCGAGAAGCGATGCAGACTATGTAATGGATGAAAATCCTTCACAGGAAAGGCTTGCCGAATTCGGTCTCATAAATCCGCAGTTAGAAGTTACGCTCAAGGTTGGAAAGTCAATGACACCTTATACCCTTATATTCGGGGACAGGGCGCCTACAAAGGGTGTTGCCTTCGCGATATTAAAGGGGAGTCCGAAGGTCTACAGGGTGCTTGCAGATGCAAAAGCTCAGGCAGACCAGGAGCTTTACTATTTCAGGGATAAAACAATATTCAAGACCCAGCCTGTTATGGTGGATAAGGTGGAGATAATTAATAACGGACAAAAGATAAAATGCGAGCTTCCGATGGAGGGTAAATGGGGGATAGTGTCTCCGATAAAGTCAAGGGCGGATATGATTAAAATCATAGAGATGATCTCAAAATTCAAGGAGACTGATATAAAGGAGTTTATCGAAGAAGAGCCGAAAGATTTAAAGCAGTATGGTCTGAATCCTTTTAAAAAGAAGCTCTCGATATGGCTGAGCGGAGACGATAAAGCGACCGAGACGATTTTTATAGGCGACAGGGATAAAAAGAAGAGAGGCTATTATGCAAGGCTGGAGGGGAAAGATAATGTATTTCTCATAGAGGAAGGGCTGGCAGACCTCATACCGGAGGATGCTGAGGATTTGAGGGACAGGTATATTATGTTCTTGGAAGATGAGAAGGTGAATAAGATAGAGGTCAAATATCCTGACAAAGAAATAATTGTAGTGAAGACGCCTGATTTTGAATGGAAGATGCTGAAGCCGAAGGAACAAGTTTTTGACTTTAATGTGATAAAAGAGTTTTTAAAGGAGATGAAGGGTTTTAAGGTAGAGGAATTCGTAGGGCAAGGCTTTAGCCTTGCAAAGTATGGACTGGAACACCCTCCTATAAAACTTCTTATATGGGAAGATGGCATCGCGACTCCCCATGAATTGCATATAGGTAATGCCGATACGAAAGGAGCGGGTATTTATGCATGGACGGCTGAGCAGGATGGTGTGGTCCTTATAGATGGGAAGGTTAGGGATGTGATTAAGGAGAGTTTATAACCTGAGATAATACAAATTGAACCACAGAGACACGGAGGCACAGAGAAAAACAAGAAACAAGAAGTAAGAAGCCAGAAGCAAGATTTTTTTTCTTGCCTCTTGCATCTTTCCTCTTTTTTAATCTTTTTTTCTTTCTCTGTGTCTCAGTGTCTCTGTGGTTAGTTTTTTTAAGGAGATATAAAATGAATATTAAAAGATTGTTAGTATCGCTTTTGTTAGCAGCAGCGGTTTCAGGTATGGGTGCGATAGTCCCCCTTAACAAAGGGGGTCAGGGGGTTGTCTGCAATGCAGAAGAGGAAGGCATGGCACAGAAATTTTTTAAAGCCTTTTCCTCTAAAAACAGCAAAGAGATGAAGGCGTTAATAAAAAAACATAAGGGCGAAGTGCCTGACGAAGTAAAGGGGATTGTTGAATATGCGATGTCAGGCGAGGTTGAGACAGATGAGAGTATTTTCCTCATGGAGGCTGCAAGGGCTATGGCAGCCATATACAAAGAGGAATTTAAAGATGAAAGATTGCTTAAAGCAGTAGAGGCTAATATCAAAACAGCTCAGAAAAACATGGAAAAGAAGCCGTCTGCAGGCGCTTCGGCAGTTCCGTCGGATAAAATAAAGGATGAGATCCTCAAGCTTGGGAAAGGCGAATGGCTGGTTACTACGATGAGACTCGATGATGCAAATGACATTAAAATAGAGATAACATTAAAGGAGAAAGAGGGCGGCGGTTCATTCAGCGAGAGACATGTCTCTTTTGCGGATGGCAATAAGGCGAAGGAGATTGTTTTAAAGTATATACCCGGCGCAAAGGGGAGGATTGACTGGATAAGCGGCGGGATGGGTATGAAGGTGGTTCTACTGGAATGAGACAAGAAACAAGAAGCAAGAAGTTAGAAGCAAGAAAAATCTTGTATCTTGCATCTTGTTTCTTGCTTCTTTTGTTTAAACTACCATCCTATGCTGGCGATGCCTCGGCAGGTGAGGAGTTGTTTAAAAAGAGGTGTCGCCAATGCCATAAGACAACCGAGCAGCTTTCTACAGGACCAGGACTAAAGAATGTGACCAAACGAAGGGATATTGAGTGGATTGATAGATGGCTTAAAGACCCGAAAAAGATGATGGATAGTAGCGATCCTATAGCTCAGGGGCACAAAAAAAATTTTAAAAAGCACATGCCGAAAATCCCCGTGATGTCTAATGATGATAAGAGAAGTGATATAATTGAATATCTAAAAACCCTGTGAGAACAAACGAAAGACGATTGACGAATTAATGAAAATATTTGTCTTTCGTCCCTCATCCTTCATCCCTCGTCATTTGTTATTCATGCGGCGGGACTTTTGGGGATTCCATTGATGGAAGCTCTACCTCACGGGTAGCTCCTTTTTTCCAGTAAGGATCTTTTGCAACGGATACGGTCTCAGGAGTAGCCATCTCAACCTGACGATATTTACCCAATAATGACTGCCTTTTCGATTGAATATCCTTAAAATCTGCTCCGGGAATTTTTACCTGAAAAAGGTTTGAATCCCTGTCATAGCCTATTATCCTGCCGTTTAGTTCTTTAATAATATTATCAATATCTGCCTGTTCTGTCCCTTTCGAGAAGGTAATCATCATTACATCTTTGACCACCTGTAAGCCTGTTTCTTTATCCAGAACAATATCTTCAAGTGCAGGCAGTGCAAATTTTTTCACTTCTTCATGCGATTTTTGAGGCGAAGGGTGGAGATAAAAATATACCCCAGAGGCTAATAGCAGAATTATAAATGTTGAAATGATAGATTTTTTCAATGTAAAAAAAATTATAAAAAACAAGAAGAAAGGGAGAGGTGAGGAGAAATGGAGAAAAAATCTTAAAATTATTTTTAAAAAAAGACTTATATTCTCCCTTTCTCCACTTTCCCCCTTTCTCCTTAATCTTCTTCTTACTTGCTCTTTGCGCACCTGAAGCCGATATACTCGTGAATGTCATCCGGAATACTCATAAGCGAGGATGTGGTTCTGTTCATATCATCACCCTCAAAGTAAGAGCCTCCCCGTGCAACCCTGTACTGCTTTTTGCTGTCCCATGCATCAACCCATTCCCATACATTGCCGGACATATCATAAGCGCCGTAAGGGCTCTTCCCCCCCTCGTAGGATCCAACTTTTACCGTGCCGCCTTTGCCTCCCTCGCTTGTATTCGCCTTTTTGGAATCGAATTTATCGCCCCACGGATAAGCCCTTCCATCCGTTCCCCGTGCAGCCTTTTCCCACTCCTCAGAGGTTGGAATTCTCTTGCCTGCCGATTTGCAGTAATCCTCTGCATCAAAATAGGAGATGTCTGCTACAGGGTGATTCTCTTTTCCGTCAGGGATTTCATGCTCCGGTCTGAACTTTTTATACTGGGCATTGGTTACCTCATATTTATCAATATAAAAGTCTCCAAGCTCTATTTTCTTCTTATCTTCGCCAAAAGAGAATTTGCCGCCTGATACGAGAGCCATATCATCGTCGGCAGCGTTTGCAATATTTACAGATACAAAAATGCTTAAAACTATAACCAAAGAAGCGATCTTCATTACACACCTCCAGTGTTAAATTGTGTAAGGGCTTTAAAGATAGTGTGATATAATTTAAAGTATATCACAAATGTTGCTGCATTTTTGGTTGGGGTAAATAAATATATATCACAGGGAGGCAATATGTTGCAAGAAAATTTTAAAAATTTTTTTAAGGAAATTATAAACCGCAGGGGCGCGGAGACGCAGAGATTAAAAATATTATTAAGAGGTTTAGAATTTTTCTCTGTGCCTCTGCGTCTCTGCGGTGAAAATCAAGTTTTTGTCCTTTTATTGGTATCGCTATTTTTATTCTATCCAGGCTGCAATAAGGAAGAAAAGAAAAGCGAGATAGAATTGAGGATGGAGCAGAGGGAGAAGGAATGGGCTGAATCGGGCAAGAAGATAGCAACCCGTGAAGATAGGGAAAAGGTATCGGCAGAGGTTGATTTTGAGAAGAAGGGAGAAAATGAGATTTCTCTGGAATCGGAGCGGAAGATGAAGGTGGGGGTATTGGGCGCAGAAACAGGCGAGCTCTCCGAATATGGACTAAAAACGCTTATGGGAGCTCAGCTTGCGGCAGAGGAGATAAACTCATCGGGAGGCATCAACGGACAGCTCCTGGAGGTTATTCATTATAATACAGCAGGAAATATGACAGAGACTATCGCTGCAGTTGATAAATTTATATCCGAAGGTGTGGCGGCTATTATCGGCAGTCCTACGGGAGAGGTGACATTCAGCGCAAGCAAAAAGCTGAACGACCATCAGACTATCCTCATTTCCGCGGGGACGAGGAGGAGGATAGGGGATACGGGACCTTATATGTTCAGAAATACCCTGTCGGATGAGACGGCGGTAACCGAGCTTATTGACTACTGTATCAACAAAGCCGCTATAAAAAACTTTGCCCTTATCTCGTCAATGAGCAACGATTATTCAATAACCCTTGCAGGACTTTTTAAAAGGGCTATAATAAATAAAGGGGGTAATGTGGCGGAGGATGTTTTTCTATGGTCAGAAAATACTGCAAATATCTCAAAAGATGACTCCAGTATAGAATTTCAGGTAGGCAAAATCAAATCAAAATCTCCTGATGCGGTTGTTTATACAGGAGACCCTCTGGAAGGGATAAAAATAGTAAAGGAGATGAGGAGGCAGGGTATAAAGGCTCCTTTGATAGGCGGAGAGGAGCTTATTACGGAAAATTTTATAAAGGACGGAAAAGATGCAATTATCGGGACAATAATCTATTCAGGTTTTTATGCAGACTCTCAATTGCCCCATATTAAAGGTTTCGTTGATTCTTATAAGAAAAAACACGGGACTTATCCCGACAGAATTGCCGCATTGGGCTATGATGCCTTGAAGATGACGGCTGAGGCAATCCGTAAAGCCCCGTCCATGAGACCGACACATATAAGGGATTCTCTTGCGGGGATAAAGGATTTTCATGGTGCAACAGGCATGACAACTTTTACTGCCAACAGAGAAGTAAAGAAGCATGCCTATATTCTTAAGGCTGAAAAAGAAGGAGGAAAGATTAAATTTGTTTTGGCAGGAGGTGAAGGATGAGCAAAATTTCCAATTTCCAATTTCCAATTTCCAAATTAAAGAATTTATTGTTTATGTTCTTCATTGTTTACCCTGTCTTTTCTCTCCCTCTGAATATACATGGTGGCGGAGGCGCTGATGGAACGGGCATGGTGTTTATATCTGAAGGTGAATTTGTTATGGGGAGCGACGACGACGACATTAAGGAAGTAAAAAAGGTCTATGGCAATAAGGGAGGCATGGAAGGGTATCTGTATGAAAACGAGAAGCCTAAGAGGAAGGTCTATGTAAAGTCTTTCTTTATTGACAAATATGAAGTAACCAATGCACAGTATAAAAAATTTATAGATGCAACCGGATACCATGCACCAAAGCATTGGAGTAATGGCATGTATCCATCGGGAAAGGCTCATTATCCTGTCCTTTTTATAAGCTGGTATGATGCAAAGGAATATGCAAAGTGGGCGGGAAAGAGGCTCCCTACAGAGGAGGAATGGGAAAAGGCTGCAAGGGGGACGGATGGAAGGGCTTATCCGTGGGGCGATAAATATGACCCTGCATTAACCAGCACTGCAGAGGCGGTTTTAGAAAACATTATAGAGGGGATATGTAATGTAAATACAGGCAATCCTGTCGGCATTGCCAAGGGAGATGTAAGCCCTTATGGAGTTCATGATATGGGCGGGAATGTCAGGGAGTGGACGGACAGCCGGTTTGGCGGCTGTCCCGGGTGTGACCAAAAGCAAGGAAAAGACAAGAAGGTGGTGAAGGGGGGCTCATGGGTTGACCTGTCGCCAAAGGTGCGGTGCGCCAGCAAAGATGGTGTTGAGCCGGAGGCTGTGAGCCATATTATCGGGTTCAGGTGTGTCAGGGATTATGAAATGACCGCCAGTTTGTATTAAGCAATGAGCAATGAGTAATGAGCAATGAGCAATTAAAAAGGGAGGAATAAAGATGAAAGTTAATAGATTTGAAGACCTTGTTGCATGGCAGAAGGCAAGAGAATTGACAAAACAGGTCTATTTGCTGACAAAAAAGAGTCCTTTTTTGAAAGATTTTGGGCTTCGTGAACAAATTCAAAGATCTTCAGTTTCTATCATGTCTAACCTTGCTGAAGGTTTTGAGAGAGGTAGCAGATCAGAATTTCATCGTTTTATAGTGATTGCGAAGGCTTCATGTGCTGAAGTCCGTTCTCAATTATATGTATCAATGGATGTGGGTTATATTACCATGGAAGAATTCGATTATATAAGTAATTTAGCTATTGAGGTTTCTCGCATCATTGGGGGGCTGAAAGTCTCTATACAAAAACAGAGATACCAAAAATAATACTCATTGCTCATTGCTCGTTGCTCATTGCTATTATGAAAATCAATTTCTTTTCCAGAATCCAGAACAAGATATTCCTCTCTTTGATGCTGGCAGCGATCCTGCCAATCGGATACTTCGGCTATCACAGCATAAAATCCGCAAGCAATTCTCTGCAGGATGATACTCTGAGGAAAATGTACCTCGATGTCTTTTCCAGGGGCAAGGATATAGAGAACCATCTGGATAATTCCAAGGGTGATTTGCTTTATCTCCGGTCTTCTGCTCCGCTGGAGTATCTTTTAGAGGCGATAGAATTAAATGACATCGCCTCCTTTACATACTGGAGGACCCTTCTGGAGAAAGAGTTTTTTAACCTTGTAGAGCAAAAAGGGGTTTATCTGCAGGTAGGCTTTTTATCCCGGAACGGAGACGAGATAGCATTGGTTGCCTATGACATGCGCCATCCTGTCATACTTCCGAAAAGCAGTCTGCATAATCAAAGAGGGAGTAGTCATTTTTATGTGGCTGCAAATTTATCACAGGGTGAGGTTGCTTCAATACCATTGATAAGCCGGATGATTAAAGGTCTTAACCTCTCAAATATAGCCCTGATACGCTATATCACCCCTGTTTACGGCAGGAGCGGGAAATGGATGGGCGCTATATACCTCGATGTAACGGGAAGGCATCTCTACGATACTATGAAGAGGCATATTGTAGATAAAACCTCCCGAATATTCCTTCTGAACAACAGGGGATTCTATTTTTTAAATCCCGAATGGGAGACGGAGGAGAGTTTGTTAAATACAGGCGAGTCTCCCGATAATATAAATGATGTATATTCAAAAGTAGTGGTTTCTCAGGTATTATCCGGCAGGTCGGGAGTAGTGATGGATGATGATGAGAATCTGTTCGCATATACGGCTGTATTCCCCGATGAAAGGAATAAGGAGTTTTATTATACGGTTGTCGAGAGCTATCCTAAGAACCTCCTGACAGCAGCCGTAAAGGATTATAAAAGACTGTTTATAGCTACAATTCTTGCTGCCGTTCTCCTGACCATACTCATTGGTGTATTCATTTCCAAAATGCTTACCCATCCGCTTTCAAAGCTAAAAGAGGGTGTTCAATTGATAGGAAAAGGGAATCTGGATTACAGGCTGGATATAAGAAGCGGCGATGAGGTTGAGGATGTGGCGGCCGAGTTTAATAATATGGCGGAGAAGCTCAAGATATACAGCCGGTGCCTCGAGGAAAAGGTGGAGGAGAGGACAAAGCAGGTGAGGGATTATGAGAAGCAATTGATTCACTCCGAAAAAATGGCATCTCTGGGTCTGCTTGCGGCAGGGGTTGCACATGAGATAAATAACCCTATAGGCATCATAATAAACAGGATAGAGGCGTTAAAGATGGAGAATACAAACGGCGATATACCGGAAAAGGTTATTAAGGATATGAATGCTATGATGCACCATGCTATGAGGGTCTCCAAAATAACAGGAAACCTCCTCTCATTTTCACGGGAGTCATCTTATGAATTCAGCCCGCAGGATATAAATAAGATTATAGAAAGGGTGCTGATGTTCCTTGAAGGCTCTATATCCAAAAAAGGCATAATACTTGAGAAGTCTCTTTATAATGGACTGCCGCCTGTATTCGGCAGCGCCGCTGGATTGGAGCAGGTGTTTTTGAATATTATACACAATGCTCTGGACGCAACAAACGGCGGCGGGAAGATTAAGGTTGAGACGAAGAATGGAATAACCCCTCCATTCCCCCCTTTAGAAAAGGGGGGTGAGGGGGGATTTGTAAATGTTATCATCTCTGATACTGGGAATGGAATATCCAATGAATATATAGGAAAGATATTCGACCCGTTCTTTACCACAAAGGAGATTGGGAAAGGGACAGGACTGGGGCTCTCCATAAGTTATGGAATCATTAAAGAGCATGGAGGGGAGATAAGGGTAGAAAGCGAAATATCGAAGGGAACCGCCTTTACGATAACAGTGCCTGTTATGAAGGTGTAAAATATGCGCGAACAATTAACAATCGAAGAAACTTTTCTCGAACGACTTTTTATTTTTCTTTTGTTCCTCAAAAAATTATAAAAATAGCAAAAGAAAAATAACGGAAGTGAGAGAAAAGTTTCTTCGATATATTAACTTTTCCGACTTGTTTGGGTTAGGTATTATTCTCTATCTTAACATCCTCATTCCCCGTGCAGGATTCTGGGATACTGTTTTCTGATTATTCTTTTCTCCTGAAAAGCCGCTTATAACCACCCTTTCACCTTCGGCAACACCTTCTGTAATCTCGCTATACATTCCGTTGCCGATGCCTTTCTTTATCTTTCGCATTTCAGGGTTGCCGTCTTTCATAACATAGACCAAATGGCTTCCGTTCCCCTCTCTTATCGCCTCATCGGGAATCTGAAGGACATTTTCCTTTGTCTCGATGATTATCTGCACATTTGCCGTCATGGAGGTCTTTAAAAGCTCCCTTCCTTCCCCGGTAACCTCTGTCCTTACCTTAAAGATTATTATCCTGTTCTCCGCCACACCCATCGGTGCAATCCTGTCAACCCTTCCATGAAAAACCCTGCCCGTGTAGGCATCTGTCGTAATCTTGACCTCCTGCCCTGCCTTCACCTTTCCAATATCTGTCTCATCCACATCTGCTACAACAAATATGCTGCTCATATCAGCAATGGTGGCAAGGTGAGTGCCTCCGGTAACCGTGGATATTCCCGATGATATAATCTGCCCCTTCTCAACCCTCTTTTCTATGATAATCCCGGATAGCGGTGCGGCAACCTCGGTCTCCCTTAATCTCTCCTTTGCCTGCTCAAGGGCTATCTCCGCCTTTTTTATCTCCCCTTCTATTAATTCAATCTCCTTCTCTTTAATCTTTATACTTTGCTCTATGCCCTTCAATGACTCCATCCTGGCTTTAGCCTGCTCAAGTTTTGTCTTTGACAGGTCATAAGCAGTCTGTCCTTCATCGAGGCTCTCTCTGGCAATCAATTTCTCGTTAAAAAGCTCCTTCTTTCTTTTTAGCCTGACCTCTGCATCATCGAGGCTGAGAACAGCATAATCCATATCCGCCTTTGTATTCTTCTTTGAAGTCTCGTATTCAATCTTTTGGAGATCGAGAGCCGCCTTTGCCTGCCCCAATTTTGCCCTAAGGGTAAGGATGTTCGCATCCTCCCTTGCCACATTCCTTTCTTCATCGGATTTGTCAACCTTCAGCAAGAGATCGCCTCTCTTAACCGTATCACCCTCTTCAAAGGGGAAATGGATAATCTCTCCGCTCGCCTTGGACTTCACCTCTACCTTAAATTTTGGCTCTACAGACCCCGTTGCCTCAACAGCTAATGTTAAATCACCCCTCTTAACCTCAACTGTTTTAATCTCAGGGGAGTTTCCCTTCTTTCCATAGCTTTTATATCCGAAAAAGGCGATGGATGTAAGGGATATTGTAATCAATAAAAGGATTATTATTTTTTTCATTGTAAGGTATCGAGCTTGATGCTCAATTCCTTCAACTGCCTCTTTTCTACATTCGATGGCGCATCGGTCATAAGGCAGACAGCCTTCTGTGTTTTCGGGAATGCTATCACATCGCGGATGGATTTTGAATTTGTGAGAATTGCCATGAGCCTGTCGAGCCCAAAGGCAATCCCTCCGTGGGGCGGTGTCCCGTATTCAAGCGCCTCAAGGAGAAAGCCGAATTTTGCCTTTGCCTCTTCCTCTGTCAATCCAAGGACATCGAACATCTGTTTCTGAATCTCCCCTCTGTGTATCCTGATGCTCCCCCCTCCGACCTCCGAGCCGTTTAAAACAAGGTCGTATGCCTTTGCCCTCATTTTCTTTGGGTCGGTTTTAAACAGGGGTATGTCTTCATCCACAGGGGATGTGAAGGGATGGTGCATTGCAACCCATCTTTTTCCCTCCTCATCCCAATCTAACAGAGGGAAATCAGTTACCCATAAAAAATTGAATTTATTTTCATCTATTAATTTTAATCTCTCTCCCAACTTCAGACGGAGATGAGATAGAGAATCGAAGACAATCTTAGGCTTGTCTGCAACAAAGAGGAGCAAGTCTCCGGCTTTTCCATCCATTATCCTTACTATCTCGTCAAGAAGCCCAACCCCTTCCACTCCCCCCTTTGTAAGGGGGGATACAGGGGGGTAGAAAAACTTCACTATCGGAGATTGAACACCATCCGGTGTAATCTTTATCCATGCAAGCCCCTTTGCCCCGAAAATTTTTGACTCCTCTGTTAAATCGTCCAGATCCTTTCTTGAGAAATCGGCGCACCCCTTTGCATTAATCCCCCTTACTTCCCCGCCATTTTTTATTGCTTCAGCAAAGACCTTGAAATCCGATTTAGAGGCAGGCGATGTTATATCCTTTAGCTCCAGCCCGAATCTCGTATCGGGTTTGTCGCTGCCGAATCTGTTCATCGCCTCATGGTAGCTCAAGACAGGAAAGGGTCTCGGTATCTCGACGAATATGGATGACTTGAATATCTCATACATCATCTCTTCCATGAGCGGCAGCAAATCTTCCCTGTCTATGAAGGACATCTCAATGTCTATCTGGGTAAATTCAGGCTGTCTGTCTGCCCTCAAATCTTCATCCCGGAAGCACCTCACCACCTGAAAATATTTTTCATATCCTGCCACCATCAGTATTTGCTTGAATAATTGCGGCGACTGCGGCAGGGCGTAAAATTTGCCCGGATTCAATCTGCTCGGCACAAGATAATCCCTTGCCCCTTCAGGCGTGCTCTTAGTGAGAAAGGGTGTCTCTATCTCCAGAAAACCCCTGCTGTCAAGAAAATCCCTCACCTTCTTCACAACCCTGTGCCTCAATATGATATTATCTCTGAGTGAAGGTCTCCTTAAATCGAGGTATCTGTATTTTAATCTCAGCATCTCCGATACCTCCTCGCCTTCTTCTATTAAGAATGGCAAAGGTTTTGATTCGTTCAGGATTTCCATGTCCTCTGCGATAACTTCGATCTCCCCTGTGCCTATCTTATAATTTGCCGTCCCTTCAGGTCTTTTAACCACTTTCCCCTTAACTGTAAGCACATATTCGCTCCTTATCTCATGAGCCTTTGTATGTGCGATTTTATCAATCTCCGGGTTGAGCACGATCTGTGTAATCCCCTTCCTGTCCCTTAAATCTATAAAGATAAGCCCGCCGTGATCCCTCCGTCTGTGAACCCATCCGGCAAGTATAACTGCCTCGTCTGCATTGCCGCTCCTCAACTCCCCGCAGTTGTGAGTTCTTTTTAATTTCTCAGCCATATCATTTTGCTCCTCTCATTAAGTAAATTTTTATCAGTATATCAGATTTTTCTTTGAAGTATAAGAAATTATAAATGCCCTGAATTTACATCTCAAAAAATTCACTTGACAAAAATTGACATTGACAAAAATTCAAGTGACAAAAATTCAGTGACAAAAATTCAGTTGACAGCCACTTTTTGAAAGATTATAATTTTTATTACTTTGTTACAAATGGTACGAATAAAAATGGTTAGAAGGGAATTTCTTTTAGATACTTTAAATGGAATCATAGGTATCTGGACATTAGTTGTAGGTATAGGACTCGGTTTTATAGGATTAAGGTACCTTTGGCCCACCGGGAAAACTATAGCCTCAACCGGGGAAGAAAAGGTCAGGATCCCATTTTCAGAAATAACAGAGGGGAATGCCAAAAAGATAGTTCTCAGAGGAAAGGCTGCTATAGTCGTTAACAGCGGGGGAAAGATATATGCCCTGTCTGCAATATGCACGCACCTGAGTTGTATTGTCAACTGGAGCGAGGGGCAAAAACGGGTAGTCTGCCCCTGCCACGGCGCCGTCTTCGACCTTAACGGAAATGTTATTGCCGGTCCAGCGCCAAAACCTCTTATTACATACGATGTCAAATTAATAGAGGATGCTGTCATAATTGGATGAGGAAGGAATCATTTTATCCGAAGGAATTTTCTTGAAAGTAAGTTTACCCTTATTGAGGGTCCCTTTTGAGAATTCCTTCTCAATTTGAGGTATGAGATGGAAAGGAGAAGGGCATCTGATAAGACAAAAGAAGAAATAAAAAAAGGGGTGGGGTGGAGAAATCTATTCAACTGGATTGCCCTTTTAGGTTTTTTTTACGGCGAGTTGGATGAAAGACTGGAGCTGCGTCTTGCCATACAGAAGATACTTAAAAAACCGGTTCCAAAGGGTCTTACTGTCTGGGGATGCTTCGGAGGTATAAGCTTTTTTCTTTTTATAATTCAGGTAATAACAGGTATAATGCTCCTCATGTATTACCGCCCCACCGTTGACCAGGCATACGACAGCATTGTCCACATAACCAACAATGTCCCCTATGGCTGGCTTATAAGGGGTATCCATTATTGGGCTTCAAATCTAATGATACTGTCAATCTTTATTCATTTGCTTAAGGTATTTTTCTCTGCTGCCTATAAACCGCCGAGGGATCTTAACTGGGTTGTAGGTGTTTCACTTTACTCCTTAACTTTGATATTTGGTTTTACGGGATACCTCCTCCCGTGGACTCAGCTCTCTTACTGGGCAACAGTGGTAGGCACCGAGATAGCCGGTGCAGTTCCCGTGATAGGAGATACCATCAAGATATTAGCAAGGGGCGGTGAAGATGTAGGACAGCTTACATTGACCAGATTCTTTGCCCTTCATGTAGCAATACTGCCGTGGATATTCATCTTTCTTTTAATACCCCACTTTATGATGATAAGAAGACTTGGCATATCAGAGCCGCTATGAGAAAATTTTTTCTTCATGCCTCACTCTTTTTATAAATTAAAAGCTGTGTGAAAAGTATAATAACTGCAGTGAGGATTATTATCATAGAGATGACATATACCACATAACGATGTCTTATCTCCATTTTAAATTCATCTACCTTCCTTTTAATATCCTCCGATATGGTGGAAATTTTATCAACATATTTATTTATCCCATCCAAATCAAGGGAATGGCTTGCAGGGGCAATCATGAGAATATTTGCATTGAGCTCGGTATACAACTGTTCCAAATCTGCAGTATTTCTTCCATATTTTTTTACATCTTCGATACTGTTTTTCGCTTCTCTCCTTAAACTTTCAAGTCTTTCTATACTGCCTTGTATATTGAGTCCCACCTTAAATTCTTCCGAAGATTTTTCATGGCATTCTCCGCACTCCCCCTTTTTGAAACCGGCGAATACCTCACCCTTCGGTCTTATTACCTTATGATTACCATGGCAGTAAGCACATGACGGCTCCCCTGATTTTTTCAGGGCATCGAAGTGAAGTCCCTCTTTGAAATTATCAAAGGTTGACAGATGACATTTACCGCAGATGCGGGGTATATCCTGATGGGTTGAGATCATAGAGTCATGATGCCCATGACATACGGCACAATTAGGCGCTGATGTCCTGCTTACCTCCTGCACCTTACCGTATAAGATAGCTCCATGCGTCCCTTTCTCATAAAGTTCAAATTGATTGGTTGGCATATCAAATGGTTTCATCCTCGCAGGATCGGAATGGCACCTGCTGCATGTCTGCGGAACATTTAAATAATAGGTAAGAGACTCGGTATCTTTTTTTGTTTTTATCCTGTGATATCCGTGGCAGTCAATGCATGTGGCGCCGCCATCTTCCTTTTTCACGGACAGGAGTCTCTCATGCTTACTCTTACGATAATCGTTTAATGGACGAATATGACACCTGCCGCAGAATTTCGGTATATCTGCCCTCGCAGGCTTCCCGATAAAATTGACTTTATGTGCACCGCTTCCTTCTTTTGATTCAGGATCTCCGCCGTGGCAGTCGTGGCACTTAACCTTTTCAATCTTGTGAATACTCTTTTCCCACTCTGATATAGAAACTTTTACCCTCTCTTCTGCCGATTCCCTATGACACGATATGCAAGTGTCCTCTGCCCATGCTGCCACAGGAGGCAAGAGGCAAGAGGCAAGAAGCAGGAAACAAGAGGCAAGAGGCAAGAGGCAAGAGGCAAGAGATTCTTGCTTCTGACTTCTTGCTTCTTGCTTCTTGCCTCTTGCTTCTGTCTTTTTCACGAAATATATCCCCATATCGTCAAAATAACTACCAATAGTGTTATAAAAATCCCGATACTTATAGCCACAGCCCTTTTTCTGTAAACTCTTTCCGGATTCTTATCCAGGAAAGGAAGTAATAATATGAAAAATATTATTACCCCCTGTCCGAGGACGCCTATAAGTTTTGGGAGCTCGATATGTATTGATTTAAAAACCTCGGCAGCCTTCAATAGCTGATAGGAAAAAAGGAAATACCAGTGGGGCTTTATATGCTCAGGGGTTGAAAATGGGTCTGCCTTAGACTCCATCGGTGCAGGACTGAAGGTGGCAATGGTCATTAAAATACCCAGGCATACTAACATAACCATGGCGTTTTTTATTGCATGGTTGGGCCAGAACGGCTCACCCTCCTCAGGATATTCAAAATGGACAAGGTCTCTTGCCGATACGACGCCGGCAGGTTTCCCCTTCTCTGTTACAATCAGATGTCTTACCGCCCTTTTCTTCATTAATTCCTGAGCTTCTACAATAGACTCGTCAGCCTCTATGCTGATAATGGGCGAGCTCATTATATCCCTGACAGTCATTTTATAAGGGTCAAGCTCGCCTGTCATTATCTTGTGGGTAAAGTCTACCTCTGTAACTATACCGGCAAGCCCCTCACCTTCTTTGACAATAAGACTCCCTATCTTCTGCGATTTCATTATTTCGGCAGCCCTTTTTAGCGTGGTATCCGGACTTACGGATATTATGCCTTTTGACATTACTTTTTTAACTATGATTCTTGGTATCATTTTAATTCTATTACAAAAGGTTTTAGTGCTCACACCGCTGGTTCAGCCCCTGAAAGATTCAATCAGGGGCTGAACCAAAACATTAAGGTTCAATCT
>JACQEW010000057.1 GCA_016200365.1 Nitrospinota bacterium | reverse complement strand
CCTTGAACCCTTGTAGTCACGGGTATTTCTTCTATACCTATTGTCTTTAAATATTTTAAATATCCCTTCAGTCCGTCAATTATATCCAAGATTTCGTTATTCATTTTGGCTGCCCTATATGATAGCCTCAGTCAACATTATAAAAACTATTTCAAAAATGTCAACCCCGTTAGAAAATTTGAACGAGGCTTATAACCCCGCCTAAACATACTATTTCTATACCCCAGTCATAAATGGTAGGGCTTGCTTTCTAACGGGGTAAATTTGAAAAGGCTGTCAGACTTGACAAAACTTGACAAAACCTATCAAAGATGTTTAAAATGAAAATACTTAGGACACGGATAACCGCAGAGGCGCGGAGACACAGAGAAAGAAAAAAAGATTAAAAAAGAGGCAAGAGGCAAGAGGCAAGAAAAAAAATCTTGCTTCTGGCTTCTTACTTCTTGCTTCTTGTTTTTCTCTGTGCCTCTGCGTCTCTGCGGTAAAATTAAGTTTATGTTTGAAAATCTATCTAACAAATTAGAAACGATATTCAAAAGGCTCCGCGGCTACGGAAGGCTCAATGAGGATAATATCAGAGAGGCTCTCCGTGAGGTAAGAATCGCACTTCTCGAGGCGGATGTCAATCTGAATGTAGTCAAGGAGTTTATAGAGAAGATAAGGGCGAGGGCTGTAGGACAGGATGTAATGTCGAGCCTGACGCCCGGACAGCAGGTAATAAAGATAGTCTATGAAGAGCTTGCGGCAATACTAGGCAGCACTGGAAGCAAGATTGTCTTTTCCGCAAGACCTCCGACTATTATCATGATGGCAGGGCTTCAGGGGTCGGGAAAGACTACCACCTCTGCAAAGCTGGCAAGGATGCTTTTAAAGGATGGACAAAAGCCCCTTCTGGTTGCCGCCGATGTGTATCGTCCCGCTGCAATAGAGCAGTTAAATATACTCGGCAAAGAGCTTGGCATACCTGTCTTTAATGGGAACGGGACGGCTGACCCTGTAGAGATATGCAGGGGGGCTTTAACAGATGCTAAAGAAAATGGCTGCCGCAGCATTATCGTTGATACTGCAGGCAGACTTCACATAGATGAAGATATGATGAGGGAGCTTAAGAATATAAAGGGTGAGATAAAACCCCATGAAATTTTGCTCGTTGCCGATGCCATGACAGGTCAGGATGCCGTAAATCTTGCAAAATCCTTTAACGAACAGCTTGGGATTGACGGGATTGTGCTGACAAAGATGGACGGCGATGCCAGAGGCGGGGCAGCGTTATCAATACGATCCGTCACCGGAAAGCCGATAAAATTTATCGGCTTAGGGGAAAAGCTTGACCAGTTGGAGCCTTTTTATCCGGACAGGGCGGCATCGCGCATCCTCGGCATGGGAGATGTCCTGTCCCTTATAGAGAAGGCTCAGGACTCGTTTAATGAAGATGCGGCAAAGAAGATGCAGAAGAAGTTTAGGGAAGATTCATTTTCACTTGCTGATTTCAGGGAGCATCTCATGCAGATTAAAAAACTTGGACCGCTTGATCAGATATTGGGCATGATTCCCGGCGTTGGAAAACTGAAAGATAAAGATGTGGATGAAAGTGAATTGGTAAGGATTGCGGCAATAATAGATTCTATGACGGAAAAGGAGAGGAACAACCATACTATAATAAACGGAAGCAGGAAAAAGAGAATAGCTAAGGGGAGCGGCACAGAGGTTTATGAGGTGAACCGCCTGCTAAAGCAGTTTGTGCAGATGAAGAAGATGATGAAGCAATTTTCAAAACCCGGCTTCATGAAAAGATTTGGGATGCCCGGCAATATGCTTGGAGCAGGAAGGGGAATGTTTCCATTTTAAGTTCAGACAGGTAGGAGCAAACTCCTGTTTGCGATTTATTGTCGCCGTCAGGAGACGGCTCCTATAAAAGGGGGTGAGGAAGTGCCGGTTATTTTAAGATTAAGCAGAGAAGGGGCTAAGAAAAAGCCGTTCTACCACATTGTTGCGACAGATTCCCGCTCACCGCGAGACGGAAAATATCTGGAGGCAATCGGAACATACGACCCGAAAAAAGAATCCGAGGGCGTTAAGATTGACAGGGCAAAGCTGGAGAAATGGATTCAAAAGGGAGCTCAAATTTCCGATACGGTCAGGAATATACTGCCAAAAAAAGAATAAATCTGAAAAGAAATAGAACACAGATGACACGGATTTGACGGATGGACACAGATTTACGATAAGTTAAGTGGTTGAGTAGTTAAGTAGTTGAGTAGTTAAACAACTCAACAACTCAACTTCTGCACAACTCAACTCCAGTGTTTATCTGTGAAAATCCGTGTCATCCGTATTATCCGTGTTCTATGAATTTTCTTGCTTATGCGTAGGTGGCATCAATGAAAGAGCTGGTTACCTATATTGCAAAGGCGCTTGTAGATAAACCTGAAGAGGTTTCGGTTCAGGAGGTTGAGGGTGAAAAGACCTCGGTTATCGAGCTGAAGGTTGCATCCGAAGATTTGGGCAAGGTTATCGGTAAGCATGGCAGAACTGCGAGGGCGATGAGGACAATCATTAGTGCAGCAGCAACCAAGCTCAGGAAGAGGGCAGTCCTTGAGATATTGGAATAAATAAATGGAGTTAAATGCTTGAGCGGTCTCGAAATTAATATCGTTACCATTTTTCCCGAGATGTTTTTATCCCCCTTTAATGAAAGCATAATCAAAAGGGCGATAGAAAAGGGGAGCGTTAGAATAAATATTCTCGACCTGAGAGATTTTACTCATGACAGACACAGGGTCACAGATGATTACCCTTATGGAGGAGGGGCAGGAATGATTATGAAGCCCGAACCCCTATCAGAGGCAATCGAAAAGATAAATGAAAAGGCTCCATCGAGGGTTATACTTATGACCCCCCAGGGTGAGCGTCTTTCACAATCGAAGGCAGGGGAATTATCGCAGGAAAAGAGAATTACAATATTATGCGGAAGATACGAAGGTGTGGATGAAAGGATCAGGGAGCATTTCGTAGATGATGAAATATCCATAGGAGATTATATACTTACAGGCGGGGAAATACCTGCAATGGTTCTAATAGATGCAATTGTAAGGTTAATACCCGGTGTCCTCGGGGATGAGGCATCGGCGAGGGAAGATTCATTTTCATCTAATTTATTAGAGTATCCCCATTATACAAGGCCGGCAAATTTTCGAGGGATTAAGGTACCGGAGGTCCTCCTCTCCGGCGACCATGAAAAAATAAGGAGATGGAGGAGGAGAGAGTCACTCAAAAGGACATTGGATAGAAGGCCTGATTTATTGGAAGAAATAGAGCTTTCCGATGAAGACAGGGAAATATTGGGAGAGATACGGAGAACAAAAACTTAATTAATCCGAAGATTACGCAGATAGATGCAAGAAGAAGCAAGAAGTCAGAGGCAAGAGGCAAGATTTTTTCTCTTGCTTCTTGTTTCTTGCTTCTTGTTTCTATCTGCGGTAATCTGCGGATATATAATTTCCTTTACAAGAACAAAAATTGGAAATTCACAAAAATATATTTATAGCCCTGGTCCATTATCCAGTCTATAATAAAAAAGGCGAGGTAGTAGTAACCTCTATTACAACTTTAGATATCCATGACATAGCCAGAACAGCAAGGACATACGGCATAGCCAAATTTTATGTCCTCTCCCCTCTGCCTGCACAAAAGGAGCTGGCGCAGAGGATATTAAACCACTGGAGGGAAGGCTACGGTGCAGAATACAATCCGACCCGCCGTGAGGCATTTCTGAATGTATCTGTGGCAGGAGGACTGGCGGAGGTAATAGAAGATATAAAAAAAATAACTGGAAAAACGCCAAAGACAATTGCAACGGATGCAAGGAAATTTCCTGACAGTATTAGCTTTAACGGGTTAAGAACGGAGCTTACGAAATCAAACACCTTTTTATTTCTTTTCGGGACAGGATGGGGATTGGAAAAGGGTATAATGGACAGTGCAGATTACAGACTCGAACCTGTTGAAGGTATTACAGATTACAACCACCTCCCTGTAAGGGGTGCGATTGCAATAATATTGGATAGATTGTTAGGGAGGAAATAAGTGCACTTTTAAATAGAAAGGAGAATAAAATGAATCCGATAATCGGCATGCTTGAAAAAGAGCAATTGAAAAAGGACATTCCTAAATTTAGAGTTGGGGATACTGTAAAGGTTCACACAAAGATAGTAGAAGGTGAAAAAGAGAGAATTCAGGTAGTAGAGGGTATTGTCATTTCAAAAAAGGGCAGCGGTACAAGGGAAACATTTACCATCCGCAAGGTATCTTATGGAATAGGTGTCGAGAGAAAATTTCCCCTTCATTCACCGAGTATAGAAAAGATTCAGGTTGTAAAAACAGGACATGTAAGAAGGGCAAAGCTTTACTACCTGAGAGGGAAAAAAGGCAAAGCTGCAAAGGTAGAAGAAAAGATAGGGTAACAACAGTAAACAGTAGACAGTAGGCAGTAGGCAGAAGACAAGGCATCAGACAGTTTTTTTCTGCTTACTGCCTACTGCCTACTGCCTACTGCCTACTATAATGTATGATCAGGGTATTGACAGGGACTTTATAAATCTGGGTTATAAATTTATAGCAGGAATTGACGAAGCAGGAAGAGGACCACTTGCGGGCCCTGTAGTTGCAGCAGCAGTTATATTCCTACCTGAAATAGTTATTGACGGTATTGATGATTCCAAAAAACTAAGCGCCGAAGAGAGAGAAAAATTATATAAGGTCATAAAAGAGAAAGCCATTTCTGTGGGTATAGGTATTATCTCTTCAGAAGTTATAGATAATATAAATATCCTGGAAGCTACAAAAGAGGCTATGTCCCAAGCCGTATCGAGCCTAACTGTTACAGCGGATATCCTTATTATAGATGGAATAACGGCTCTCAGTTCTCCGATAAAACAGTCAACGATAAAAAGAGGCGATTCTCTCAGTCAGTCTATTGCTGCTGCGTCTATTATTGCCAAGGTGACAAGGGATAGGCTCATGCTGGAATATGATATGCAGTATCCCCATTATCTATTTGGCAAGCACAAAGGATACGGCACTTGGGAGCATTTAGACAGGATAAAAAAATTCGGTCCCTGCGAGATTCACAGAAAGAGTTTTAAAGGGGTCAAAGAGCATATACTTAATTTGAAACCACAGACTTAACAGAAGTGTAAGTGTAAGTGTAAGGAATCTATTGCTTCTCACTTTCACTTTCACTTTCACTTTTTTTATCTGTGTCTGTGGTTGCTTTTCAGGTTTTCTTACATGGACAGAAAGCAAACTGGGAAGATTGGTGAAGATATGGCAACTGATTTTTTGAAAAAATCAGGATACAGGATTATCGAAAGGAATTACCGATGCAATATGGGAGAGATTGATATAATTGCGGTTGATAAAGATGTCCTTACATTTGTAGAAGTGAGGACAAAAAACTCTTCTTCGTTTTGCCAGCCGCAGCAGACGGTTACATCTCCAAAACAAAAAAAACTTCAAAAACTTGCACTCTATTTCCTTGCACACAAAAAAGTAAAAAATATGGATTGCAGGTTTGATGTGGTTGCAATTGATCTTTCTAAAGATAGAAATGGAATCGAGCTGATTAAAAATGCCTTCTGGTAAATAAAGGGATTAGGGATTAGCGGTTAGCGATTAGTTACTATACGCTATAAGTATGGTTCGGATACAGACAGAAGATTTTAATATAGATACTGAAATAAAAAATCTCAGGGGAAAATTTAAAAATGCCGGTGGGGTTGTTGTATTTCTCGGCACAGCCAGAGACTTCTCCAGAGGAAAGACTATAAGAAACCTTTTCTTTGAGCATTATCCCGGCATGGCTGAAAAGCAGTTAAATCTCCTCAGGGAAGAGGCAATATCCAAATTCAATGTCCTCGATGTCGGGATAATACACCGGGTGGGAAAGATAGAGATAGCTGAAAACATCGTTCTAATTATAGCAGTCTCACAGCACAGGAAAGATGCGTTCCTCGCATGTCAGTGGTGCATAGACGAGTTGAAGAAGATAATCCCTATATGGAAGAAGGAAGTAACAGTGGACGGAGAGACATGGGTGGAGGAACACCCCTGAAAACAGAATATAGAAGTCAGAAGACAGATTTTCTGTCCTCTGTCCTCTGTCTTCTGCGGTCATTTCATATCAACTATGCTAATCATGGAAGCCACCGCACCTGCAATTGCCATGAATTCGGCAGTCTGAGGCGATTTTTCATTTGATATGACAACAGGTTTTCCCGAATCCCCGCCCGATCTGATTTCAATATCTATGGGAATTTTTCCAATCAAAGGAATATCATATTTACGGCTTGTTTTCTCACCGCCCCCCGAGCTGAATATCTCTGTCTTTCCGCTGCAGTGTGGACAGAGGAAATAGCTCATATTTTCAACAATCCCCAGCACAGGCACACCGATTTTTTCAAACATAACAATCGCCCGTCTTGCATCGATGAGTGAAATATCCTGAGGCGTGGTTACAACCACTACACCTGTAAGCGGAATGGTCTGCGCCAGAGTCAACTGTGCATCTCCTGTGCCAGGCGGGAGGTCAATCACAAGGTAATCCAATTCCCCCCATTCCACATCCTTTAAAAACTGTTTTACGATTTGCATCACCAGAGGACCCCGCCATATAAGCGGCGCATCCTCTTCGAGCAAAAACCCTACGGACATCATCTTAATTCCATAATTTATAATCGGATTCATCTTCCCGCCTGCTGTCGTATGTATCGGCTCGTTGATGCCCATCATGGTAGGAATGCTCGGACCGTATATATCGAGGTCAAGCAGCCCGACCTTCGCACCGCTCCTGGCAATGGCTGCTGCAAGATTCACTGCAACTGTGGATTTCCCCACCCCTCCCTTGCCACTCGCCACAGCAATTGTGTTCTTAACTCCGGGTATACTCTCTTTCTCCGGAAGCTTCTTTGCAGAAGGAACCTCTGAGGTTGTCTCGATTACAACCTCTTTAATGCCTCTGACAGATAATACAGCAGCTTTTGCATCTGCCTCTATTTTAGCCTTTAAAGGGCATGCCGGAGTGGTCAGGACAAGCTTAAAACTCACCTCACCGCCCTCGATTTTAATATCCCTGACAAAATTCAGGGATACTATATCCTTTCCTAAATCGGGATCCATAACCCCGCTTAGCGCCTTAATTACATCATCCTGTTTTACCACACAACCTCCAAAAAAATAAAAATTACCAATTTCTAATAAATGTCTAATTCCTATATTGAAAATTGGAAATTATACTAATGGCAATAAATAACTTGATGTAGGGCAGGGCTTTAGCCCTGCAAATAACCCCCGACAGAAACAATCGGGGGCTAAAGGCTTGCCCTACAAGTTATTTATTGCCTTCACTATAGTAATTAGAAATTTCATCTCTATACCAGTATCCTCTTAATCCCTTCGATATTTTTCTCATCAATGAGTGCAATGATCCTGCTTATAATCTGTCCATCAATATCCCCTTTATTATATTCCATTGCCTTTGAAGCCTCCGCCTTTGCCTGGTCGAAAAGGTTCAGCAGGGCGAGACAGGCAGCAGAGTTAAGCCTTATAATCGGGTTTTCCGGGTCAAGCTTAATCGCCTCCTGGTAGGCGTTATTAGCCATAACATAATCCCCGCTCCTCCTGAATGTAACGGCAATCTTGTTCTGATAATCTGCCTGCACGGTTTTATCGCCGGTGCTTTTCTTGCTCAACTGGTAAAGGGCAGTCCTTATCTGGGCGTTATTCTTTTTTATAATATCGAGAAGATACCGATCCTCTGAATCCTCCTTTATCTTTTTTAAGTCGGTGAAATCGGAGGCATTCGATTTTTTCAGTATCTTCTGAGCCATTTTCATCGATTCATCGGTAATATCGAGAATATCCTCTTCCGTTATCCCTGAGATGCCTTCGGTTACAGCCTTCTTCGATGCGTCCTCAAAATGCTGCATGGCAATATTATACTGGTTCTCCATTGCAAAGATGCGCCCCAGCTGATAGGAGTAATTAAATTCTTCAGGGAACAGTTTAATCAGGCGAAGAAGATATTCCTTTGCGTTTTTATAATCCCCCTTTTCCATGGCAATTTCATAAAAGATATAGTTTGTCTTCCAGAAATCGGGGTTTTCTTTAATGGCGTTATCGAGGTTTTTTTCTGCATTCTCAAGCAAAAAATTGCTTTTTCCCTCTTCATCGGTAAACTCCCTCCTTACTGTCTCATAAGCGGTTGTGCCTCTCATCACCTTTAGCAGCTTCTGCTGTATCTCCTTTAGTTTTTTATTGCCCTCTTTCCAGAATTCAAAATAAAGCTCCCCTAACAATGTATCGAGACGGTACATTTGAATATCCTTTTTTTCCCACTTAATCTTGCTGAATTCAGCGGCTATACTGGAGATCCTGCGAAAATCCTTCATCTCGATGGCATCTATAACCTTCATCTCTGCATCTATATACACCATGTTTTTTTCAATATGCTTTGACAGGTTTGAGATTGTCCGGGTAATAACACCCTCATCATTGCTTTTTAAGATATAAATCAGAGGTATATGCCTGGCATACCTCATATACTGCTCTATAACATTCTTGTCGGTCTCGTTTGTATAGAGTATAAACGGGGTTTTCCAGACGGCAGGAACCGAATCGAACTCCCGTATTATTTTAAGACTTGTAATATCCCCCTTGAAATAGATATCCGCAATAATCATCTCTACGGCAACATCCGAATTCAGGGCGAGATGAATCTTCTCGATTACACTCTTGGGGTCGGCAAAATCGAGGATTCTTTTTTCGTCATACCCCACAGACCTCAGGCATTTACGCATCTTAAAATTAGTCTGTTTATACGGGTCCAGAAGAATTATCATATAGTCTCGATTATATTTGCATTATCCTCAGCCTCTTTTAAAAACGATAGGGCATCATGGGATAAATCCAGAGATGAAGAGCCTATTTTCAAAGAAAGAAATAACCTGCTGCCGTCTTTTATCAGTAAATCGTCCTGCTTAAGATTATTGAGAACCCTGTTAATCACTATCCCCGCCTCCTCTTTTTTACAATAGGGGAGGATAATCCCTATCTTATTTTCCTCGATACTGCATGCGAGGTCGGAATCCCATCGGACAGATCCGCCTATGACTCTTCCTATTGTATTTAAAACAAAGTTTTGCTCTTCATGAGAAAGGCTGCGCCCCGATTCTCCATATACATTAAAATTTATTAAAATAATACCGAGAGGAAACTTGTGCCGGCGGGAGCATGAGATCATCATCCTCAGCCGTCTCATAAAATAGGGAGAATTATAAAGACCTGTCGAGGAATCTAAAATAGCAGATTCAATATCTTTATCTGTTATGTCAGCCATAAATGTATATTTGCTTTATAATAAAATGTAGTTAATATAAAAAACATACCTCATTATGTCAAATAAAAAATATGACAATCCTCATAATAGAGTTTATCATAATAGATATTTATACAGAAGCCCCTTGAGACCTGAAAATTCTTTATATTTTTCAATATTCACCTTTACATATTCCAAGGTAGGCGGGATATTCTCCATGTATCTCTCATTCCCCTTTGCCGTCTTCTGGTATGCAAAAGTCCCGATTGCCTTTAGATTTCGCTGTATACTCATATAGTCAAAAATCTTTCTGAATTCAGCCCGGTCTATTGCCTCACCCTCCATCCTCTCTTTACTGCCAATGTAATATTCAATCATCTCATCCACCAGCTCATTATCCAATACAGTATACGAATCTCTGAGCAGAGATGCGAGGTCATATTGACATGGTCCCATGCGGGCATCCTGAAAATCTAAAAACCTCAACTCCCCCTTCTTTATCATTATATTCCTGCTGTGATAATCTCTGTGATTCAGATACTGCTTCTGATTAGATAATATACTGCATAAATTCAATAAATATTCCCTCATCCTGTCCAAATCCCCGTCATTCATCCTCCTGCCTAAAAGCCCGAAAATCGCATGCTCGATCATAAAGTTCATTTCCCACATGAGCTTCTCCACATCAAACCTCAGCCCGAAGGCTATGCAATCCCCGATACCTCTACCGCTGCCCTTTATCTGTATATTCAGAAGCGAGTCAATCGCCTTTTTATAAAATTCAGCAACTACCCCCTCTTTAATCCCCCCCTTTATAAGGGGGGGCGAAGGGGGGGTAGTTGCTTTCACCCATTCCTCCAGAGTAATATCTCCGCAGTCTTCTAAAAATAGAAAACCTTTCTCTTTATCATAGTGATAAATCTCAGGGACTGCCACACCGCACCTTTTCAAATGCCGCTGGACATTTATAAAGGGAAGCTCCCCGACATGATGATTGGATAAGACCATCATGATGACAGAAGCTTTGAGCTTTGAGCTTTGAGCTTTGAGCTTTGAATTGTATCCAATCCTGAAATACCTTCTGTCCGAGGCATCCCCTTTTAACATGTATAGGCTTATATCTTCAACCCTCTCGCCTGTTATATTCTTTAATATTCCAAAGAAGTATCTCTCTTCAATCTCTTTTAAATCTATCCTGTTCAAGTCATAACTCATATTATTTTAAGGTATAGAATTTTCAATTCTATACCTGATTACAGAGATTTTAAAAAGATTACACCGATTAAAGACTATATAATCTGTGTAATCTATAGCTTAATCTGTGTAATCAAAGTTAGTGTGAGCGGAGCGAACACCTAACTTAATGCGCCCGGGGGGATTTGAACCCCCGGCCTGCGGATCCGGAGTCCGCCACTCTATCCGCTGAGCTACGGGCGCATAAAGGGTTTTCAGGCGGTAGGGTATTCAGCGTTCTAAAATCGAGATAATTTGCCAGGAAACCGCCATATTTTTAAGCGTTTTTTGACCTAATAATTCAGTCGTTTTTTTAGCAAAATTATCAATTGCTATTACACCTTTTCTTAAGCTCTCAGGGCAATGGTGTGCATATCGTTGTGTCGTCCTGATGTCCTTATGCCCTAAGATTTTTGAAACAGTGTAAAGGTCAACTCCGCTTTGGACCATCCATGTCGCAGCAGTATGCCTCAAATCGTGGAATCTGAAACCGGTTATTCCCGCCTTCTCCATAGCATTATAAAACTCTCTCTGTAAATTACTTGCAAGTATCCTTGTCCCCATCGAAGTAGCAAATACATACCCTGACATCGCTACTACCTTCGATCTGTTTTTTAGCAGTTCATACAGGGTATCGCTCATTGGGACAGTGCGAATTTCTTTGTTCTTAGTTTTTTTAACAGTGATAGCCTTTCTGAACAGATCGACATCCTGCCATTTCAGATTAAGAATCTCGCCCTGCCGCATCCCTGTATGAAGTGCAGTAATTACAATATCGCCGAGCTGCCCATTAAGATACCCTCTGGACTTCTCTATTAGCCTTTCCGCCTCATCGGGCTCGAGGTATCTGTCAATAATATTGTGTTCGGGCTCTTTCTGCACTTTAACGCAGGGATTCTCCCTCATCCATTCCCATCTTTTATAGGCAAGGGTAAATGCCTTAGAGAGCATAGAAAATTCACGATTAACAGTACCTGCGGTTACACCTTCGATTTTTCTATGCTACATATAATCGGAAATGGCTCTGGGTGTAATATCGGCAAGAGTCATCTCCTTAAAGAAAGGCAGCAAATGACTAAGACTTACCTTATATCTTCGTTGTGTAGTAGGCTCTCTTTTCGGTGCATGCTCCTGCATAAACTTTTCCATAAGCTCGTCAAAGGTATGCTGTCTCGCCTCATCTATCTCAAACCATTTTCCCTCGATGATCTGTGTCTTAACTTTAGCAAGAATGTTCTCGGCAAGTCTTTTATCCTCTGTCCCTGTGCTGCGTTTATACTGTCTGCCATTTACCGAAAAACTCATCCACCACACAGGTGAATCTGTCCTTCTGTAGAGTCCCATACAAAATAACCTCCTTTCATTCGGGACCCAGCAAGGATTGAAAATACCCTGCTGGAATTATAACATATCTCAAGCCTTTTCATTGCACAATATTTGTGCAAAAGAGGAGATACCCTAATATGTCCGGGTAAAAGAAAAAGGATTTAAAAGGAAATTATGAAAGCCAAAATACCGCTTATCACCAATTGATGCCGTCCTCTCTTTCTGGTTCGCTGTTCTCTTGCTCCTTCTCTCTATCCTGTTCATTCTCTCTTTGCTCTTTCTTTTGCTGAGACGGTGGATACTGCGGCGCCGAAAAATTATTTGTCTTTTCTCTTGCCTCCATCTTTATTTTCTCCTGCTCTCTTATGACACTATCGAGATTAAGCCCTGCACGAATTTTAAACGGCTCATTTATATCAGGGTATGCTTTATCTTTAATAGAAGTCTTTGTCTTTGTCCAATCGTAATTTCTAAGTTTAAGATAACATTCATAATCCTTCAGTTGATGCAGCTCACTCGGCATTACTAATTTTTTAGTCTTCTCCCTCCTGCTCTGTGAAAATCCATCCCTGACATTCTCGGGTCCCATACTTTGCGACTCCTCCACATAACTCACTTCAGTATCGCCGATTTTCTCTGAAAGATACTTTGCAGCATCAGGATCCTCAACCGCAAAGACAATACTATTGCCGCAGCTATTGAGCATTGACTGGCGAATACTCGGTGTGTAATTGTTCCTATATCCTGATTTTCTAACCACACAGAGCCGCCCTTTGACCTTGACCGAGTGAGGAGGTCTGTTATAGTCGCTAACTTTTGCAAGGAACTAAATTCATCCAGTATAAAAAATATTCTCCTCCTCTTATCATCTCTCATGGACAATAACTTTGTTCCCACAAGATCCACGAATAACGACAGCATAGGTCTTAAAGTATCTTTGATATTGCTGTAATTCGTAATAAACAGCCAACCTCTCCCTCCTTCCAGCCAATCGAATATCGAAAAATCATCTGACTTATTTGTCATGTATCTAAAGGCAGAAACATACTGCAGCATTGTGGAAATAACAGACCCTGCCTGCTTGCCTACATCTTGAATATAACTGTATCCTGCCTCACCGCCTTTTATCTGTTTTAATTTATTGGCAATTTCTTTAATCTCCGCTGTAACATTCATCCAGATGTCTGAATTTGTCTTTAAATTATTTGCATAACAATAATGCAGTATCCCGCTAAACACCCTCTCGCTGCCTGATGCCAAAATGGGTCTTGTTGATATGCATCTGGTATCAAGGAGGATGAAATAGTATCAATGTCCATCTCGGTTTTAATCTCACTAAAGAGATTCCAGCCTATACTCCTTTCATCGAGGTGATTAAACAAAATATCACCCCGCTTAGGATTATAAAACTTTGCAAAATAATCATCGGGCTTAAAGCAATAAACAATCCCTCTGCAGTTATCATCATTACGATTCTTCAATTGCTCTAACACCTGCGACATACAGGTTGTCTTTCCTACCCCCTGCATACCTATAACAAAGAAATGTCTCTGTTCTAAATCTTTCGGTATTTTCACACCACCAATATCTACACCGGTCTCTAACCCATCATCTTTAATGCTGCGATTTAACTCCTTAACACTAATCAACTTGCTGCCCCTGATATACTTATCCTCTGACTGTCTCTTAGCCCTTTTATTGAACATTATTATAAAAAGTGGATAGAGAAGATATATGGAAAGTGATATTAAAAGCATGGATACTACTTTTTGAAAATAAGCCTTTGCATAAGGAAAAAAGAAATCTCTGAATTCTTCAGCAGTCCCGGTATGTTTCTTCTCCCCTACAACGAAACTCATCTGTTTATTAGGAAAAACGGATGCAGTTATCGCTGACCGAGTATAGACATTCATAACCATTAAATCATTCTCATTCGTGAATTTCGTAAAAAAGAAATAGGAGAGGATTAAAAGAAAAAATATATAAGCAATAGCCACATATTTTAAGATACGAAGATACATCTTAATCCTCATCTTTGTATTTGTCAGCCATGTTTCAAACCCTTTAAATGACTCTTTCATACATTAGCCCTCCTTATTTAATTTCAGACAAAACTTTCTTCTTATAACTTTCAATATCTCTACTGAAAGTTTCTTTACCAGATGCCGAAAGCTGTCTTACCACAAAGTTATGAATAATATAATTTGTTATCTTCTCAAGGAATAGAATTTCTTTAAGATACTCTATTGTCTTTTGATTCAAATCTTGTCCTGCAGCCCCTGTCTTTTGCTTAACCACCTTTGAATCATGCTGCTGACTTTGCATTAACTGAGTCAGCCTCTCCATCTCCTTCAGAACATCCTTGAAAGTATCAACCTCTTTCGTCATTTTCTTATTATCCTTATCAATCATTCTTTCAAGGTATTCTTTTACAAAATCAGTCAGCCGTTTATCACCTTTTAAACCCTCTAACTTCTCATAAAAATTTTCATCAACCCTAACACTTATCACCTTACTTTTTGACATACTCTCTCATCTCCTTTACTTTAAATTTTGAAGGTTAAAATTGGTGTATACATGTATACAAAATATAAAACATTACTGTAAACATATTGAGAAGCCTAAAAATAAAGGCTTGCCAGCTGATTAATAAAAGCATCTGTAAACATTTGTTTACAGAATAACCACAATTAAAACAACACCCAACGCTGATACTGTATACAAAAATGCAACACCCCGTTGCGTTGGGTGTGAGAGTAATCTTGTGTAAGCCCGTCTTGCAAAACCGCTTTAGTATCTGCCATGCTCCCGCTCTATGCTCTACCCCCTAACGCCAGCGGTGGACGCCTCTCATTTGAACCACGATTTCTTTTGTGCGGAGTCGTCTTTCTGCTCTGTGGTTTCGTGGTGTGTCTGTGGAGGTTTTGCTGTAGCTGTTTTCTTAGCTTTGTTTATAGTTTTTACCTCTGCACCGGAGAAGATTTTTTTAACTTCCTCCTTGAAGGTATCGAGATTGAAGTCTGCGAAGTTAGACTTAAAATGTCCTTCAACCAGCCCCCCTGCTCTCACTAAACTACCATCTCTATTTTTCTTCTCAAGTTTTGCTGCCTCGGCTAACATTTTTCTTGCCTTCTCTCTTAAATCTTTAGGGTCTCTCATAATAATCTTTCATCTCCTCTCTGCTTAAAAAGCGATTATCTCTCAATCTCCCATCCGAGATTATCGAATTTCTCCCCTGCATCTTTGAGATTGTTTGTTGCATCCAGTATCTCTTTTTCTGTTAGGCTTTTATCTCCCTGCTCCAGTCTTTCTCCTATCTCATCCACCCTCTCGGATGCCTTGCTATACTCGTCTGCAATTTTATTGATTTGGTGTGATAGCTTATCGGTTTGAAATTCTTTATCATGGTCAAGGGTAGAAGTCTTGATTTGTCCTTCTTTGACTTGCCCTTTAAGATTCTCTTTTGAATCCGTATAAACTCTCACATCCTCTTTTCCTCTGGTTATAGCTACATAGAATGAGTTAAAGGAATTTTCCTTTGAGGTATCAGCATTAAAGATTACCTCTTTCGATGTCTTCTCCATCTTTTTTGAGGTCAATCTCTCTAATCTCTCCCTTATCACCCTGAACCTTAATTTTATGTTCCTGCTGATTTACTTCCACTATCATTGCCTCGGCTCCTGCCCTTATCCCCCCTGCCCCTGCCTTATTTATAAAAACAATCTCGCCGGCATCATAACTTTGAGCAAAATGTTTCTCTGTAGAATTTAATCCTTTGCTCTCCCGGACAGTAAAAGAATACTCCTCTCCCTGTAGTTTCCCCTGAGTCTTTAGCTCCTCCCGGATAGCAGAATTAATCTCATTTCTGTCTTTGTTGAATCCAGTTACTACAAGGGTGTCTTTATAATCTTTTCTGCCGGTATAATCTTTTACAATTGCGGTGATTCTATCCTCACGATTACCTATCTCCTCTATCTTTTTCCCTGCCTCAAGTTTCTCAAAGGCAGTATCAATTTCTTTCTCCGATACTGCCTTTACTATGTCTTTATACTCCTCTGTCTTTTGTCTTAAAATCTCTTTCATCTCCACGGTCTTTATGACTCCGGATTCCTGCAGCTTTTGAAAGATATTTCCCGCCTCGATACTCTGTAATTGCTTTGTATCTCCAACTAACACAACCCTTGCGTTTACCTTTTCGGCAGCGGTTAAAACTTCGTGCATCTTGCGGGATCCAACCATCGAAGCCTCGTCAACGACAAAAAGCTTTTGAGATATATTTTCTGTCTTCTGTCCTCTGTCCTCTGCTTTTAACCCTCGCTGTAAAAAAGAATCAATAGTCTGACTCTGAATCCCTGCACCCTTATACAACTCATCTGCCGCCTTGCCGGTCTTAGCAAGCCCTACAACTTCGTAACCTTTATCTTGCAGCTCCTCTCTCACCACATTAAGCATTGCAGTTTTACCTGTCCCCGCATCCCCCTGAACACCTACAACCCTATCTTGTGATGTGCAAATATGCTCTACTGCATCCTTCTGGCCTTGGGTAAGAGTGGAATATTTCTCAGAGATAACTTTTTCAACTTGCTCCTTTGACAGAGAAACCTCAACCTTACTCTCTCCATCTTTAACCTTCTCCATAATCACCCTATAATGACTTTCAAAGAAAGATTGATGAATCATATTCATTGAGCTTTATCTGGTCTTTCTGTGCCTCTTGTATTCGTTTGGCAGCTTCCTGGACACTCTCGCGGATTCCCTCTTTTGTATATCCTAAGTCTTTAATTCTCTCCCGCCATGTTTCTCTCACTACCTCCATATCCACATCCTTCTTTGCAACCCGGCTCCCGAGGGTGGCTATTTCTCTCAGCTTCGATTCGCTTGCATTCGGATACTGTCCGCTCTCTTTAAGCTCTTTGACTTTCGCTTCTATCTGCCCGCTTCTTTGAGAAATCTCAAACAACCCTTTCTCATCACTCCGTATCGAATACCCTAACTCTTTCAGACTGGCAGCTAACTCACTTCTGTAGTATTGCCCCGCAAAAATTTTCATCTCAAACAATTTCTCATTACTCAAAGCCCTCCACTGTCCATCTTCCCGCTGTGTCATGTTCATTACGACACAATGAGTATGAAGCTGTGGGTCTAGTTCCCTCGATGTATCATGATTAAACTTTGCAATTACAAGATTATAGGTATCTGTCCTCTCGGTAATCTTGTCTTCAGTAACTCTGCATTGAGAAAAATTCTTCTCCATATACGAAAGAGTTTTTTGCACAGCCTTATCATGAGCCTCCTTGACTCTCTCATCTCCTAACACTTCGTAAGTTATACTTACGCTTTTGCTGGCACTGAATGTCAGGTCAACACCGGCTCGATGCTCGCCCTGAGAATTAGCAGCCACCAGTTCGTTACCCTGTGGATTTTTCCCCTCGATGAGATTTAAAAAATCCTCTTTTTTAATCTCACCTGACAGCCCCAGCAGCTCAGCGCCCTTCCCCTGCCACTCGCCCCGCTCCTGTGTGTAGTAAGAATCCTTGCTGTAGTAAGTCCCCGCCTGAGCTGCCGATACATTCGTTATACTAACCATAAATCACCTTGTATAAAGAGTTTCAATTGACATAAATATATCCTTTATAAACTCACTTCTAAATCAGTTTCTGTTTCCTTTTCCTTGAATTCTCTGAGTATTTTTTCAACCCGTTTATCTAATTTTTTTATCTCTATCTCAGGATTTTTGATATATTTTTTTATATCTGCAACTTTTTGCTTGTCCGTTTTTGAACTATTTACTGTTGCTTCAATCATTCCAACTAAATACGGATAATAGTCATCCATAAATTTTCAATTCCCTTCCCTCATCACCAAATAAAACAGCGACTTGGAACGGATATAGTGATCCATTTCCATCATTACTCTCCCTGCATACCTTGATGCCTTCATCAAATCTTCATCTTTGCTTAAATCGAGCTTTTCTATGACATCCCTGAAATTACATACCGCCTCAACTGTCATATCCCTATATCCATTAGCCATATTTTTGAGTGTATTCATAATTAAATTTCACTCCATTTTTTAACAGGATGTTTATTATTTTCAATTTCAGACAGTAAACCTCTACTGATTTTTAGATCATCAGCAATCTTCTTCATAATCACCTCCTAAAAAAATCAGGATAAGACGACATCCTTGGCCGCCTCAACCATCCTGTCTACTCTCTCAGCAGACAAAGAATTTCCCTTTGGTCTGCCTCGCCTCTTACTAGTTGCAGCTCGTTGCATCTGAGGTTGCGGCTGAATGGTATTAGAATCGAGCCATGCCTTTATGTCAGTCATTCGGAATCTAAGCCCACCGATTTTTTTAAAAAGGGAATTCTCCGCTGATGAGTGAGTTGGTATAGCTGTGATTTTTTCATACTCAATATTTCAGCAACCTCATTTATTGTCATAAGCTTCTCCATTTTTAATCACCTCCTTTCATAAACTGTCCGCCGGGCGAACAGAATCGTATCATCCAAATACATGGTTCATCACAATCTCATACATCTTACTTTTAACAATAGCCGATATATTTTTAACGGCCGGTTGTAAACTATCTCTTGCAAGCTTTTCTATTTTTTTATTTCTTCATCAGAGAGATTATTAAGTCTATTTTCCGCCTCTTTATAGTATTCTTTATCTGCTTTTTCTTTTTCAATCTTCTCATCCTCTTGCTCCCGATCTTTTTCCTGTTTCTCTCTTTCTTTCGCCTTTCTCTCCTGTTCTGTTTTTATAATTTCATCTGCCCCTGATACTCCACCGCTTCTTAATGTCTTTAAAAGTAAATTTAAAGGGCTACTTATAATTTTACCGGCATAGAGTATGGAGAGGGCTGCAGCTTGCTCAACTAATCTAAGTTTCTTTTTTTTGCAAATATCCTCGGCTTCGGTAATTTTATTTTTTTCGAGTTTGTCAAAGGGCAGAGGTAAAGAAAGCTGCATTTTTTCTTCTTCAAAATCCTCCTCCACTTTTTCGTGGTTATTCGGAGGAGGTAAGGAGGAGGATATATATTCTTCTATATATGGATATTCTTTATAGTCGCATGGTGAAATATCTTTTTTCATACAGTGAAATATCTCGTTTCTTAAGATGTGTTTTCCTGATTTTACAGGCTTTTTCAGCCTTTTTTGAGTTATAAAAATTAATATTCAGTTTCCAAATATTAGTAATCTTGTATATGGTAGTAGGTTTGGTTTTCGTATTATAAACCACTACTGTCCGATTAAAATAGCATAGCCTGTAATGGTTCATCATGAAAGATTAGTAGTCGTTCAGGCTTTAAGGTTAATATATCTATCAAGTTTTTTCGGTCA
>JACQEW010000056.1 GCA_016200365.1 Nitrospinota bacterium | reverse complement strand
TCTTTATAATCTTTTCTACCGGTATAATCTCTTACAATCGTATTAATCCTTTCCTCTCTATCGCCTATCTCCTCTATCTTTTTCCCTGCCTCAAGTTTCTCAAAGGCAGTATCAATTTCTTTCTCCGATACTGCCTTCACTATGTCTTTATACTCCTCAGTCTTCTGCCTTAAAACTTCCTTCATCTCCACGGTCTTCATGGCTCCGGATTCCTGCAATTTCTGAAAAATATTTCCCGCCTCGATACTCTGCAATTGTTTAGTATCTCCCACTAACACAACCCTTGCATTCACCTTTTCGGCAGCGGTTAAAACTTCGTGCATCTTTCTTGACCCAACCATTGATGCCTCGTCAATAACATAAACCCGTTGTCCTTGTTCTCTGTCTATATCCGCATCCTTAACCCCTCTCAGCAAGAAAGAATCAATTGTCTGGCTTTGTATCTCCGCACCCTTATGCAGTTCCTCTGCTGCCTTGCCTGTCTTTGCAAGTCCCACAACCTCATAACCACTTTTTTGCAGCTCCTCTCTCACAACATTCAACATTGCAGTCTTGCCGACTCCTGCATCACCCTGAACACCTATAACAGTATCCTTACTCGTTAGAATATGTTCTACTGCACCCTTCTGATCCTGCGTAAAAACTTGCCCTGACCCTGAATCTTTTTCAGAGATAACTTTTTCAACTTGCTCCTTTGACAGAGCAGCCTCAACTTTACCTTCTCCATCTTTAACCTTCTCCACAATCGCCCTCTCAATTTCAAGCACCTCCCTCGTGGTATAAATCTCATTTCCCTCTCGACCCTTCCCTAATTTAACGATTTCTCTATCTCCATTAAGTTCATAAAAAACCTTTTCAAGATTTTCAATCTTCTGCTCACCGACAGAGAGTTTACCTGCGGTCTTAAGAATATCCTCTTTTGAGAAGGTGGACTCTTGCTCAGTTATAATATTCGAGGCGCTGCGGATGTAATCATATTCATTCATTTTAGGCTCAACCCTCTCCCTCTCTGCATGCATTAATTTCTTTGTCTCCTGTTTTACTGATTCAAGGAGTCTCTCTCTCGTATATCCTAAGTCTTTAATTCTTTCCTGCCATGTTTCTCTTACTACATCCATATCCACATCTTTCTTTGCAACTCTCAAACAACCCTTTCTCATCACTCCGTATCGAATACCCTAACTCTTTCAGACTGGCAGCTAACTCACTTCTGTAGTATTGCCCCGCAAAAATTTTCATCTCAAACAATTTCTCATTACTCAAAGCCCTCCACTGTCCATTTTCCCGCTGCGTTATATTCATAATCACGGCATGGGCATGGACCTGCGGATCGAGCTCTCTCGATGTATTATGATTAAATTTTGCGATTATAAGATTACCGGTGTCTACCCTCTCGGTAATCTTGTCCTCAGTAACTCTGCATTGAGAAAAATGTTTCTCCACATACGATAGAGTTTTTTGCACAGCCGCATCATGAGCCTCTTTGACTCTCTCATCTCCTAAAACCTCGCATGTAATACTTACAGTCTTGCTGGCGCTGAATGTCAGGTCAACGCCGGCTCGATGCTCGCCCTGCGAATTAGCAGCCACCAGTTCGTTACCCTGAGTATCCTTACCCTCGATGAGATTTAAAAAATCCTCTTTTTTAATCTCACCAGAAAGCCCCAGGGCTTCAGCTCCTTTTCCCTGCCACTCGCCCCGCTCCTGTGTATAGTAAGAATCCTTGCTGTAGTAAGTCCCCGCCTGATCTGCCGATATATTCGTTATACTAACCATATCACTTAACTTTCCCCCCTCTGTCCACCCGGCGGACACTTTTACCAACCCTAAGATAGTCGAGAGCTTTTTCAAGGTCACGTTTAGCCTTCAAAAACTCCAGCAAATATATTTTAATACATGGGTCATTAATTTCTATTTTTCCTATTTCCTGATGATGTTCATCAAAAAATTTTTGAATTGGCATCATTGTTTTGTCTTCCTTTTTCTTGCTATTACTATTAACTACGCATGTCCTCTTTTTAAAATCATACACTTTCATTATTTTACACCTTCCATATCACCACCAGTCAGGCGGAATCGGTAGGATCACCTTCTGACCTGTGGAATGTAAAAAAAGAGTAAAACCCAAAAAAAACAAAAACGCCACAACAGTAAAGTAAATAACCTCCTTTAAAACCTTTACGACTTTTCTTCTCACACCACACCTCCTTGAAAAATATTTTAAGAGAGAATCCCTCTCTTTGTTTGTTCGATAATTCTATTTATTCTGGAATCCTCAACCGCTGACTTTCTCGGTCTTCCTGCCCTTCTTTTCATATCTCTGGCAGCCTCTTGAGATCGAGAAATAGGATGCTTAGTTTTTTCTTCTATCCACTTCTCAATGTCTTTAATTTTATACCTAACAGCGCCGCCCAGCTTGACTACCGGTATATCGCCACGCAGCCCCCATATATAGACTGTATGTTCGGAAATATTCAGCATCACAGCAACTTCATCCACAGTCATTAATCTTTCTTGCATTTTTATCACCTCCTTTAAGTTAAATTATTCAAAAAGTCTCAAACTCCCTAAAAATGCCGTTTTCACCACCCTGATATTTGTAGTATGATACTTTGATAATGTTATTTTGCTGGAGACCCCAAAAAACCCCATCGCCAGAAGATTAAAAACGATTTTAAAGTGGTATTTAGGTTATTTATTCCTTTTGCTAATATTCCATTAATCATTTTCAATCACCTCCTAAAAGGTTATTTTTCATAACAACTGTCCGCCGGGCGGACAGAATCGTATCCTCCAGAAGTCATAACAATCTCATACATCTTACTTTTGACAAGAGCAGGTATATCTCTAACTACAGGCAGTAAGCTCTCTCTTGCAGACATCTCTATCTTCTTCATTTCCTCAACGCCCAAAGATTTAAGCTTTTTTTCTGCTTCCTCGTAGTATTCTTTATCTCGTCTTTTTTTCTCCCTTCTCTCCGCCTCTTGTTTCTGTGTTATTTTTTGTCTCTCAATCTCTTTTACTTTTCTCTCCTGCTCTACTTTTATGATTTCATCTACGCCGGTTACACCACCCTCCCTTAAAGTTTTCAGCAAAAGGTTTGCAGGGTTATTCACGGTTTTGTTTTTATAAATCAAAAAAAGGGCTGTAGCTTGCTCCTGTAAGTTAAATCCTTTTTTCCTGCAGATATTTTTAGCCTCGAAAATCTCATGCTGTTTAAGAATATCAAAGGGGGAAGGGAGGGGTCTTTCTTTTTCCCCAAAGTCCTCCTCCTGTTTTTCGGGAGGATTTGAAGGAGGAGGATATATATGTATCTGGTTTTATATCTGGTATAGGTTCCACCGTTTCGTGGTAATGCATTTCCCCGTTTGGTGAAATCGGTAAATACAGGCTTTCTTGGGCGAAAGCATACCAATTTGTCCTATCGTAGCTATTTTTGTTAAAGTTGCCTTTCAAAAGAATGTTTTCTTTAATCAATCTACCTAAAATTCGCTCGATTTGCCTTTTCGTCCAGAACGAAAAAAGTTTTTGGAATGCTTCGATACTGTTGTAGGTCCATGTTCGACCGTCATAAAAATGTTTTCTGTTAGTTCTATTTTTTACGATCCAAAACTGAAAATTATGGATCATTATCGCCTCATCCACACCATATTTCTTAGCCAAATCAACGTCAAACGAATAAAACATACTCATTGAGGTATTTATTTTTGTTTAAAAGTATCCGATATGATATAATACAAACACTTTTTATGTAACTCATTATAATACTCATTATAAGTAATGTCAAGTAAAATAAAAAAGGCAAAAAACTATGAGTTTGGGTAAAAGAATAAAAGTATTAAGAGAATATTTTGAAAAAACACAAGAGGAATTTGCCAAATCAATTGGCTTATCTCAACAATTTCTGGGGGGGATAGAAAAAGGACGATCCCGAATAACACCAGCTACTTCTCTGTTAATAGAAAAAATCTACGGCGTCAGCCCAGATTGGCTACTTGCTGGTAGTGATATGATATTTGAGGATCCTAAAAAGATGTTGCAGTATCTGAAGAAAAAAGGAAGGATGGAAACCCATAGTGAACTTGCAATGGTTGCAGAACATATCAAATATGCATGGGAGCTATCTCATTATGTTACTGCTGAATGGGCATGTAACCTTATAAAAGCATTTCTTTACCTTCTTGAAAATAAAAAAATAAAAGACCTCGATATATTAAGTAGACATCTTAAGAGCATATCTTATTCAGAGGAAAGAAGTGTCAAAGATATGTTAAAGGATATTGAGAATAAGAAAGGCAGAATTGACAGAGCTGAGATTGGCTATATACCTGATCGTTTTTTTGATTTATTTTTAGGTGGTAAGTTTGACTTAACACAAGATGATTTAAAAAAGATTTCTGGACTCATCACCCCATGGTGTTTCTGGGTTATGTTGCGAGGCATTAAAAGTGATCCCTTTAAGAAATATCCATCTACAAAATTTCCTTACATTGACACTTCTATGCTTTCAACTCCACCTCCACAACTTCCTGACCAAGATAAATTATCCATTAAAATAGGATTAGTAGAATTTCAGGGTTTTATAACAAAAGAAGGCATAAGAGGTTTAATAGAACTCAAAGATAAAGCAGATATTGGTATTAACGATGGAAAAGAATTATATGACTTTATATCTCTCTTTGAACCAAAAGGACCCTTTGAAGATGCAAGATATGGTGATTGGATATTAACCCCCTCTGGCATTCACAAACAAAGCATTTTAATACTTCTCTCGAAAGAGGAGCTAAAAAACCTAAAAGACCTTGCAGGGAGCATTAAAAAAAGAAAGGATATCCTGTATCAAATCACTCTGGAGTATGTAGAAAAATATGGTGCAGTTTAAGATTGAAACTGGTATAATCTACTCAGAAAATAATTTATAGGAGGCATCATGATTAAAATTTTGTTATCCGTAGCTGTATTTATAATACTATCTTCTGATGTCTTTGCTATAGAGGTTGCACCCAAAATTAGTGATAGGGAGATTGTAGAAAGATTAACCCGTGTTGAAGAAGGTATAAAGGCTTTACAGCAACAGATTGCAGATTTGAAGGATTCTACTAATAAACAAATTTCTGACTTAAAGGATGGACAAAAAGCATTGGAAGGACGAATGGATACTCTTATCTATGCAGTCTTAGGATGTTTTGTAGCTTTAATGGGATCTTTTGCAGCATTAATGGGCTTTGTTATCTGGGATAGAAGGACTGCTATATCTCCTGCGATAAGAAAAAACAAAGAACTTGAGGAGAGAGAAGATAAGCTTGAAAAGGCATTAAAAGAATATGCCTTCAAGGAGCCGAGGTTAGCAGAGATTCTCCGGAATGTAGGAATTATGTGAACTTTCAAAAATACTGCTGCACCTTCGGTGCAGGGCGAATGCCTAAACAAAAACACTCCCCTTGCCCTAATTGATGCTGAAACTGAAAACCATTTTCATTAAGGGGAAGTGGTTAATCTTTTATCGAGGGCGATACACATACCATCGAGAAGGAACTGCTCAGGGATGCAGGAGATGCTTCCCTTTTCTATAGATTCAGACTAAAACTTAAAAAACTTTAGAATAGCTATGAGGGAGGCTAATTGACCTATCCAGAAAAGAAACATCCATTTTATAAGCTCGGCTTTAACTTTTTCTATCTCGGCTTTCATCTCAGCCCTAAGAGTCTTTATTTCTCCAAAAAACTCAGCCTTTGTAACAAGCTCCTTTGAAAGCTCATCTCTAATCTCTAATTTCTTTTGCAGGATTGTCGCCTCAGCCTTTTTTTCAATCGTTTCTAAAGAGACCTCGATAGCAGATGCAACCTTTCGTGCATCTTCCTTACCGAGCTTATCTTCGAGGAGATCATAAATATCTATTGGTATTGATATTGCCATGATTTATTATCTACCACAGAAAGAGATCTTCGTCAACGATTTTGTTTTTTTGTTTTTAAACTTTTTTTCTGATAACGATGATTCTCCGTTTTTGTAGAATACAAAAACAAAATATGAGGACGCCGGTTATGGCAGCTTGGTTCTCGATAGGAAAAGATTTTTTCATTAAGGGGAAGTATTTAATCTTTTATCGAGGGCGATACACATACCAACTCGTTTTATTATTTTTGACTTCGTATAAGCCTTTCTGCTGTCTTTTCTTTTGTCTGTTGATACCTTACTACTCCCTATTTTCAACCTTTTTGAGATTGATAATTATTCTCAGTTATAACAGAACTATATTTGAAAGCAACTCACAACAACTATACTGGTATCTCCAGTAGAATCTTATCGTAATTAACAATTGGCATTGTCTTTTCCCTACCGTTTGATTTTTCCTTCTCTAATTCTATCAACCCTAACTCTGCAAGGTAATGAACATCACTTGAAACATTTTTAAGGTTTCTATTAAGCAGTCTGGCAAGCTCATAAATTGATTCTGGATGTTTCTCTTTGATAGCCTTCAATATTTTTAGCCTCTCATGTGTTATAGCCTTTCTCATCACATCAAGGTTTTCAAAGTATACTCCTGCTCTCTTTTTTTTAACCTTTTCTCCCCGCTCAAGCCTCTCCATAACATCCTTTGCATTGTTAAGCATTTCCTCAATGCTCCTAATACCTATAATTACATTTTTAATCTTCATTGTTTGTTCACCTCCTTTAAGTCTGTGTAAAAATCCTCAAATAATTTCTTTATGCTTATAAAATTATATTGATTCTCCCTATCCCCATAATGTCTATGGTCTCCTTTACCCTCCGCATTGTCATAACCTAAAATACGCTTGTCATGTTTAATATATACCAGTGAGTATTTATATCCATGTGGTTTATCTATTGTCTTAGGGATCAACCACACTTTAACTTCAATAATACCTCCATGTTTGTCTTTCACTTTATCATGTATAAGTATTTCGGCTTTCATATAGTAGTAACACTATGCCATATATATTAACTATAGTCAATAAAAAAAGGAAAAAAAGGAAAATATGGTTGTATGGAATGAAACCGCGCCTTGAGCGGATCAGATCGGTGAAATGAAATGCAACGATAAGTCCGTTCCATGCCTTTAGTAAGAGAAAGAGGGATATTTATGCGGACAGAGGGAGAAAAGGCAAAAGAAAGGCAATTTTGTGCGTTTACGAAAGGATATAAAAAGGGTTTGAGATGAATTTACAGAGGAGTAAAGCGGAAGGATCGTTGAAATTGAAAAAGAGAATCAATATTAATCAGCGTTCTAAAAATGGGATAAAAATCTGCAAAAAAACCCGAAAATGCCTAAAAAATAGGCAAAAATATAAAAGAGAAAAAAGGCTGAAGATACCTATAAAATGAGGGATTTTCTGGTATTTTCAATCACTTACCGGGTCTGTTAAAATTGTGTCCGGAGTCCGCCACTCTATCCGCTGAGCTACGGGTGCCTGAAAAAATTAGCCACAGATGGACACAGATAAACACAGATTATAAAGATTGAAAAAACAAAAAACCAAAGAGAATCAATTTTTCTGCTTTTTCTTATCCGTGCGAATCTGTGAAAATCTGTGGCAAATTTTATAATTTCTTTGTCAAATAAATCGAAGGATTAAAATGCCCAGCCCATTGCAAATACAATAT
>JACQEW010000055.1 GCA_016200365.1 Nitrospinota bacterium | reverse complement strand
GAAGAAAGAAAACAGTAAAAAGCAATGAGCAATGAGCAATGAGCAACGAGTAAAAAACTCATTGCTTTGCACTCATTGCTCATTGCTAATTTTTAACTATGGTTCGAGTCGAGGACATTACAGAATCAATACATTCATATAACCCTGACGCTAATATAGACATAGTCTGGAAGGCTTATGTCTATTCTGCAAAGGTTCACAGGGGACAGGTGCGTCTCTCCGGCGAGCCTTATCTCTCGCATCCATTGGAGGTAGCCCATATCCTGACAAAGCTGAAGATGGATGCAGTCAGCGTAGCTGCCGGAGTTCTCCACGATACGATTGAAGATACAATCTCCACACCGGAAGAGATAAAGGAAAATTTCGGCGAAGAGGTCTTCTCTCTGGTTGACGGCATTACGAAGATCAGCAAAATCGAATTTGCCAGCAGCGAGGAGCAGCAGGCTGAAAACTACAGGAAGATGATACTGGCGATGTCGAAGGATATAAGGGTTCTCCTCATAAAACTATCCGACAGGCTGCACAACATGAGGACGTTGGAATATATGTCACGGGATAAGCAGGAAAAGGTCAGCCGTGAAACCCTGGATATTTACGCACCACTTGCAAACAGGCTCGGAATAGGCTGGATGAAGCTCGAGCTGGAAGATTCCGCCTTCAAATACCTGCACCCTGACGAATATAAAGAGATAATGGACAATGTTGCAGCGAGATATGAGGAGAGGGAAAAATTTATAAAGGAGATTGCCGATATTGTCAACAGAGAACTGGAAAAAGCGGGGGTAAAGGCGAAGATAATGGGGAGACCAAAGCATTACTACAGCATCTATAATAAGATGATGGACCAGAATATAACCTTTGACCAGGTCTACGACCTCTTCGGCTTGAGGATTATCACGGATACCGTAAAGGACTGCTATTCGACCCTCGGCATAATCCACTCCGTATGGAAGCCGATACCCGGAAAAATTAAGGACTACATTGCCATGCCTAAGGCGAATATGTATCAATCCCTGCATACAACGGTTATAGTGCCTTCGGGTCAGAGGGTTGAATTTCAGATAAGGACAGAGGAGATGCACAGGATTGCAGAGGATGGCATCGCCGCCCACTGGAGATATAAAGAGGCCGGCAAAAAAGAGGAGAAGGCTGTAAAGATTGACGAGAGGTTTGCATGGCTCAGGCATCTTTTAGAGTGGCAGCAGGAGATGAAGGACCCTAAGGAGTTTTTAGATGCAATGAAGATAGACCTCTTCCCAGACGAGGTATATGTGTTCACGCCAAAGGGAAAGGTGCTGTCATTCCCCAAAGGCGCCACCCCCATAGATTTCGCCTATTATATCCATACAAGCGTAGGGGATAGATGCGTCGGGGCAAAAGTAAATGGCAGGATAGTTCCCCTCAAGCATCAGTTAAACAACGGGGATATTATCGAGATTCTTACATCGCCCGCACATAAGCCGAGCAGGGACTGGCTCAAGATTGTAAAAACCTCCCGTGCGAGGGCGAAGATAAGAAACTGGATAAAGATAGAGGATAAGGAGAGGAGCGTAGCTCTTGGAAGGGAGATAACAGAGAAGGAGATACAGAAATATCATCTTGAGCCTGCCGGGATATTAAAACCTGAAGCCGTATCCGCAGCCGCAAAATCCGCAGGTTTTTCCACAGAGGAGAATCTCTTTGCAGCAATAGGGTTTGGCAAATATCATGTCCATCAGCTTATCACAAAACTTATTCCTGCAGAAAAGATCGAGGAGAGAAAGAGGAGAGAGGAGTCGAGATTCAGGAGGATTGTCAGCCGCATTACAAAGAAACCCGATGAAAGCAAGATTAAAATAAAGGGAGTAGAAGATGTCCTGACAAGGTTCGCCAAGTGCTGTAATCCTGTGCCGGGAGATAAGATTGTAGGGTTTATATCGGTAGGCAGGGGGGTAACGATTCATACGCTGGACTGCCCGAATATCACGGAGCTTAAATATGATAAAGAGAGGCGGATTAATGTAGAGTGGGATTTAAAGGAGAAGACCTTACACAAAGTAAAGATAACTATACATACAGTTGATAAGCAGGGAATCCTTGCGGATATAAGCTCATCAATTGCATCCTGCGGCGTGAATATAAGTCAGGCAAATATCGAAACCACAGAAGACAAAGAGGCGTTCCTCGATTTCTCCATCGAGATAACAGACTTAGACCAGCTTCAGAATGTAATAAATTCAATAAAACAGTTGAAGGGTGTTTTAAAGGTGGAGAGGGTAAAGGAATATAAGAAGCAGAAGAAGGCAGCCGTTACCTAATTGAAGATATCGGATAGCCTTATCTTTAAACCCAAAAGGAGAGGGGATTCAAGGGTATCGTTTACCGAAAGGCTGTTTGTAAGGAAAAAGGTATCTCCTCTAAGGGTATATATCTCCGCTATTCTTTCTTCGGGATCAATAATCCAGTATTCCTTTACCCCGAATTTTGCATAGAGCCTCTTTTTTTTTACAAGGTCTCTATGGGCTGTTGTCTCCGAGAGTATCTCTATTGTCAGATCGGGTGCACCTTGTATATTTTTTTCGCCTATAATGTCAAGTCTATCTTTTGAAATGAATAAAATATCCGGCTGAACTACATTTTTCTCATCAAGATATACATCACAAGGGGCATCAAAAACTTCTCCAAGATTGTTTTCTGTTACGAACTTTTCAAGTATAAATTCAATCTTCCTCGAAATCCTCTGATGCTTTGTAACCGGCGATGGTGTCATAATCATGTCTCCTTCAATGAGCTCATATCTTTCGTCATCAGGTGTCTTGAGATAGTCCTCATAAGTATATTTAACCTTTTCAACCACCGCCGTTGCCATTTCGAAACCTCCTAAACCTTTTCTATCCTCTCCGACTTGATACACCGTGTGCAGACATTTAACCTTTTGTGGCTGCCATCTACAATAACCCTGACCTTCTGGATATTTGGATTCCACCTGCGGGCGGTTACATTATGTGCATGGCTTACATTATTGCCGAATGCCGGCTCTTTACCACATATATCGCATCGCTTAGACATTTTAAAACCTCCTTAAATTATTTGATTTGAAAAAGCAATTAGAAAATGATACCATAATAATGAAATCGAGACAAGAGGAAAATTATGCAGATAACCAAAGAAATGCCTATAAATGAAGTTTTAAGGCTGTATCCTCAGACTGCAAGGGTATTCGTAAAATATAATATGGGCTGTCTCGGGTGCATGGGCGCCACCGCCGAGCCAATCGAGAGCGGCGCCCTCATGCACGGGCTCGATATAAACGAGATATTGAAAGAGTTGAATAAGATAATAGAGGAGCAAAACCCCTATTAACCACAAAGACACAAAGGACACAGAGAAGAAGAAAAATAAAAATTGGACACAGATAAACACAGATTTTTAAGGATAAAAAATGTTATCCGTGTGTATCTGTGAAAATCTGTGTCCTTTTAATTTCTGTGTTTTTCTCTGTGTTCTCTGTGAACTCTGTGGCAAATTTTTATAATTTCCTTTGATACCTGAAAGTTTCGATGAAATAATCTCACACCTAAAGAGACCTATCGAATTTGCCTCGAAAGATTCCTTTGCCCATCTCAATACTATTCGCGATTTAGAATCTGCCATAAATGCACAGATTGAGAAGGCTATCTCTTTTTTAGCCCTTCAGCCTTCAGTCCTTCGGCAAGCTCAGGACAGGCTCTTCAGCCTTCAGCCTAAACAGACTCTCATGGAGATTAAGGAAAACTTTAAAGGATTTGATTCGTTAAGCCTGCCGGAAAAAAAGGAGAGGCTTAAAACTGCACAAAACCTATTGAACACGATAAAGGAGTCAGGAGTCGGGAGTCAGGAGTCGGGAGTCGAAGAAAAAAGACTTACGACTTACGACTCACGACTCACGACTGATAGTATTCAGTTTGTAAAAGGTGTTGGCGAAAAGAGGGCGAAACTTTTAAGCAAATTGGATATTCAGACCATCGAGGATGCCCTTTATTTTATCCCTATGAGATATGAGGACAGGAGCAGGATAAAGAAAATTTCGGAACTAAAACCCCCCTCACCCCCCTTTGATAAAGGGGGGAATGGGAGGGTTATAGAAACGGTATGCGGGACTGTTTTCTCAAAAGGGGTGGTAAAGACAAAGCGGGGGAGGCGGATATTTGAAGTAGCTATAAAGGACGAGACAGGCATATTCAGCGGCAAGTGGTTTAAGTTCAACGAGAGATATATGAACAAGAGATTCTCTGCAGGTCAGAAGGTGATAATGAGCGGCGAGGCGCAGTTTAACCCATACCACGGAGGCATGGAGATGATCCATCCCGATGTAGAGATTTTAGACTCGGACGAGCCGGATTTCCTCCATGTAGGAAGAATCGTTCCTATTTATCATTCCACAGAAGGGATACATCAGAAGACTTTGAGAACGATAATGAAAGGGGTCATAGACAATTATGCAGACTCGATAAGCGATTTTTTGCCGGACAACATAAAGAAAAGCCAGAAACTCCTTCCGCTTAAAGATGCAGTCAAAAATATCCATTTTCCTGAAAAGGGGACACCGATGGAAAATTTAAACTCCCATACAACAAACTATCACAGGAGGCTTATATTCGATGAGTTTTTCCTCCTCGAGATTGGTCTTGCAATAAAGAAAAGAGGGTGGCAGGAGGAAAAGAAGGGGATTGCATTCAAAACGGATGGTGGTCTTACAGATAAGCTCCTTTCCATCCTCCCCTTTAAGCTGACCGGCGCACAGGAGAGGGTTATAAATGAAATCAAAAGGGATCT
>JACQEW010000054.1 GCA_016200365.1 Nitrospinota bacterium | reverse complement strand
GTCGCCATTCTTCCAGTTGCAAAATAGGCGTATAGCTTGTGTGCGTTGATTCCATGTCATTTCACCTTTATATGTCCAAAGATTCTTTTCAGCCGTCTCATCGCCTTGAGCAGCAGACAGAGAAGACCATGCATAACCAAGTATAATATTTTTGCCTACACCATAGCCACTTGCATACATATATCCAATGTAACGTTGCGACAAAGAATGTCCCTGCACGGCTGCTTTCTGCATCCACTCAGCTGACCTGGCAGCATCCTTGGGTACACCATCGCCATTGTAATACATCCTGCCAATTTCAAATTGTGCTGGTGCGAATCCTTGCGCAGCCGCTTTCTGATACCACTTCATTGCCTCTTGATAGTCCTTGTTTACGCCTGTCCCGTTTTCATACACCATGCCAAGATTATATTGCGCTCCTGCGTGTCCTTGTGCAGCAGCTTTCTGCCACCACTCAACAGCCGTGGCAGCATCCTTTGGAACGCCTACACCATTAGCATACATTGAGCCAAGGTTCCATTGTGCATCAGCATTCCCGTCATTCGCAGCCCTTTGAGACATCTCAAACTTTTCTCTATTTTCTTTAATTTCTACCGTCGTAAATTCTTCGACGAAACAATACCCGTCTTTATTTTTCTTACATTTTTTTTGGAGCTCCCGAGCTTCAGCGATTTGGTCTGGTGTCATATTTTTGATTAATAGGTCACGATTTATTCTTGCATCGCTTTTTTCAAGCGAGGCCAAGTCGTACCATATGAGCGCCCGGACATAATCTTGCGTTACGCCTTGCCCTCTTTCATATGCCACGGCAAGATAAAATTGTGCTTCAAACCCGCCCCATTTTACAGCCGCTTTCTGATACCACTCAACTGCTTTGGCAGCATCCTTGGGTACACCGTCGCCATTGTAATACATCTTGCCGATTTTAAATTGCGCTGACTGTAATCCTTGTGCAGCCGCTTTCTGATACCACTTCATAGCCTCTTGATAGTTCTGCGTTACATCTTTACCGTTTTCATACAATTCAGCAAGATCAGATTGTGCTGTTAGGAGTCCTTGTATAGCTGCTTTCTTATACCACTCAACTGATTTGGCAGCATCCTTGGGTACACCTTCGCCATAGTAATACATCCTGCCAATGTACCATTGCGCTCCTGCATCTCCCTGATCAGCTGACAAACGGAACCACTTCATCGCCTCTTGATAGTCCTGGGTTACGCCTTCCTCGTTTAGATACATATAGCCAATTTGATATTGCGCTTCAGCGTCCCCCTGAATGGCTAACGAGTGGAATTTTTTAAAGGCAAGCCGATATGACCTGCCTTGGTATGCCTTATTCCCATCAATCCATGTTTTTTTAATTTCTTCCGGTGTAAATTCTTTCGCCTGCACTATGGGCGCGGCAACTTTGGTGTGGCAACCGCAAAAAGTCAGAAACAGGGCAGCCAGCAAAGATATTGCAAGAGCATTCATTTGGATATCACCTTTATCAAGTCAGTGTGATAAAATTCGCGTTGCATCATCAGATTAAGAGGACGCAGACTGTATCTTTCCAGACCAGCAATCACTGAAACTGATAGGAAATTGATTTTCACTGTGAGAAGTATATAACTCACAAAAATGGCTGTCAAGGTGATAAAGGCGATTTTGAATTTTGAATTTTTAAATCCCCCTTTTGTAAAGGATTTTTTCTTCATATAAGCCCTGCAAGGAATTTCCCTGCTGAAATTATCCTCGCATCTTTCTCAAGCCGATCTGTCTTATCTTTCTTTACCACCTGATATATATATGGGATAGATAGTCTGTCCCTGAAGTAGATGAGGCTATGGGATAGGGTCGTATCATTTAGCTTTGCTTCAACAGCAAACCATGGCTTTCTATCTATGGTTACGAGAAAATCCACCTCGCGTTTATCCACATCTCTTAGATAGCAGAGGTCTGCCTTATATCCCTCATAGTCTGTTATGAAATGCACAAACTTCAGGAGGTGTGAGGCAATAAGGTTTTCAAAGCGGGCAGCCTCGTCATCCACCTCAGACCAGTCCCAGACATAGAGCTTCGGCTCCTTTTTTAGAGACCGTATCTTTTTTGTTGAGTATGGGTAGATTCGGAAGTGATAGTAGAAAGCCTCAAGAATATCCATCCAGTGCGTTATTGCGCGATGGCTGATTTCAAGGTCTTCCCGAATGGCATTGAGTGACAGAAGAGAGCCGACCTTTGACGGCAGGATGTCGCTTAAGAGTTTCATGCTGCCAATATCCCGTATTGACTGGACATCCAGTATGTCTTCCCTGAACATCCTTTCTATCTTCTCATTGTGCCAGCGTCTGAGCTGCCTCTTGTTCTGCCCTGTGACAGGCTCGGGAAAACCTCCGAAGTTGTCGAGCGTATCCAGAGCCTCCTGAAAAAACCTCTGCCCTACCGGTATTTCGCTGTGTATCGAGGACTTGTAAGGAATGCCTTCTATCTCTGCCACTGTAAAAGGATGAAGCCTGTAGTAATGATACCTTCCTTGAAGGGAATCTCCACCCCTTCTGTAGAGGTCAAGCCGTGCGCTGCCGGTAACCATAAACTTGAATGTGCCTTTAAGCTTGTCATATTCTCCCTTTATGAGCCTCTTCCACTGACGGTATTTGTGTATCTCATCAAATATAAGGAGTTCGGCATCCCCTGGCCATGATGCTGCAATGATTGCCTTTCTGTCAGCCCTGTTGTCCCAATTAAAATATCCGTGATTCTTGAAATGGGTCGCAACGAAGTTACGGCAGAGGGTTGTCTTTCCGACCTGACGCGGCCCGCCGACAAAGACCATCTTGTCCTTGAGGTCATCCACTATATACGGCGTGAGATACCGCTCTTTCAGCATGAAAACATTATACAGATTATTTTGCATGAAAGCAAAATAATTAGCTTATAGTTTTGCTTTTACGAAAATATTTGCTAAACTACAGTTATTTTAGTAATACCGTGATATCTCCATTAGTCCTGTTTTTTTATTGATTCTAACCGTAAATGAAAAGGGCTGCTCGTTACGCATGTTGGTATAATAAATATGTGCGCCCTCGAAGTTCGCCGTGTAAGACGTCTTGCCGTCTTCTTCACTGACGAGACAGAGTTTTGATTCTAAATGCACATAGGTTTTGATAATCTGGCTTTCAAGTAAAAAAAACACAAGATGCTGAGCGGATATACCGGCAACGCTCAACCCTTTGAATGTACCTATAACAAGGGATTTCCCTTTTGTAAGATTTGTTGCGTCGGGGCGGTCGAGATCGCTGAAGTAATTGTTATTGACAACTACACGACGTGCTGCTCTGTTTATTGTAAGCAAAGGACCGTCCGATAGGGTGTACCTCGACAAATATGCGGGTTGGTCAAAGGATGTCTCTATATGAACGGCACTAATGTGTTCTCCTGCTTGCTCTTCCTCAAAGCTTTTCGTATAGTCTATCCAGGGACTCTCGCCACGTCTGATATGAAGGATAACCTTACATTTTTCTTCCATAAATTCTCCCGCCTTTGCTTTTGGAGTAATTGCCCCGGCAGGCAAAACGAACCCCAAAAAAAATAAAATAATGGTAATTTTTTTCATTGTGATTCTCCTTGTTTTAAATATATTAACAGGTTGTTGAAAAAGTCGAAAAACACAGAAAATGTCATTCTGATCGCAGCGAAGAATCTTATTTTTTCAATTAGTTGAGACCCTTCGCTTTGCTCAGGGTGACACGAAGACCGGGTTTTTCAACAATCTGTTAATACATATATTTAGTTATAGTGAACGAACCAAATAAGTAGACATTCAAATCCCCCCTAACCCCCCTTTTCTAAAGGGGGGTTAGGGGGGATTATGACAACTTTCTTTTGTCGTTCACTATAGTTTACCTTTTGTGTAATTTTAAGGTTCTTTCATTAAGGAAATTCTCGGCCGGCTTATACCCCATATTTGCGGCCGTATTGATATCAGTAAGCCCTTTTTCCTCATCTTTGAGCTCCAAAAAGGCTTTTCCACGCAAAAAATAAGCTGCATCATACTTAGAATTAAGCTCGATAGCTCTATCAAGATCAATTATCGCTCTTTGTGTATTTTTCAGAATGAAGTTGCATAGCGCGCGGTTATAGTAAGCATCGGGATGTTTGTCAAGCTCGACTGCCTTGTCAATGTCGGCTAACGCCCTACCTGGCTTATTGAGATTGATATAGGCTATGCCGCGAAGGAGATATGCCTCAGAGTCTCCAGGCATTATCTCAATAGCTTTGTCAAAGTCGTCAATTGCCCTCTCAATGTAGCCAAGGTCGTGATATGCGAGTCCCCGGTGTTTATAAAACACTTCTGTTTTTGGTTCAAGCTCTATGGCTTTGCCAAAATCGTCTATGGACAGTATCATTTCACCAAGTTGCAGATGGATCATCCCCTTTACATTATATGCCGCTACAAACTTCGGTTCTAAGCTTGTTGCTATATCAAGGTCATTTAGGGCTTGTTGGAATCTGCCCATATGCGCATAAACAAGTCCACAGTTGTAATGCACCTCAGCGGCAAATCTGGATTTCTTAGGACTCCTTGCTATCACGAGCTTGCAATCATCAAGCGCCTCATTGTACTTGCCAAGTGAATCAAGGACAACACCTCTGTTTGCATAAGCTTCGTTATATGCCGGGTTAATAACTATAGCTTTGGTGTATTCGTCAACGGCATCCTGAAGGCTACCGTTGTCTGCGAGGGCATGCCCAAGATTATAATGAGCCTCTGCATACTTATCGTCAAGTTCTAATGCCTTCTTGAAGTCAAGCATAGCCTGTTTGAACTTTCCGCTAACGGCATAGGCAATGCCCCGGTTGTTGTATGCCCAGGCATATTTTGGATTCAACTCAATGGCTTTTGTGAAGTCCAGTAAGGCACTCATATTGCTGCCGCTCTTTAAATATGACAGACCGCGGCCATGGTATATGTATGGATTGTTTGTATCTATCGCCAATGCTGCATCAAATGACCTTGCAGCATCCTCATATTTGCTTGCGAAAAGAAGCGCATATCCGTTCTGGAGATAGTCAATAACTATGAGAGAGTTTATTAAAGTGGTATAGACATTGCTCAGTTTGCTTCTGTCTATTCCATGCCCTGTTTCAATCAGTCCATTTATTCTATCCGCCTCACTAAACAGATAATCTGCATTTCTCTCAACCTCTGCAAATTCACGCAATCTTGGCTTGTCTTCACGTAACTCATTTAAAAGCATTAAGGCATCTTCTGTAACTATATCGGTTCTCGCCATGAAAATGGGGAAATTATCCTTCACCTCCGGTAGTAATATGAAGGCGGCTATACCATTAATTTCCTCTTTACTCAAGACTATGCTTTCAGTGGTAAACATCTTCTCGATAGAGGTAACCAGCTTTGCCTGTAGTGCCTTTTTAAGCATTCTTTTGGCAATGAATCTGTCGGTTTCCTTGTCATTATATTTTCCTTGCTTATATATCAGTTCAGCACTGAACGTTATCTTCTCAGCTGCTGCTGTAGCCGAAAAGATTTGCAAGAGCAAAATTGTTAAAAGTGAGAGCATGACGGCAACGTCGGTGAATTTCCATATCAGACAGCGCTTCATAATGGACTTTTTCATTAATACCTCTTACTACTGGAATAACTTCTTTAGATTTATTTTTTTATAAGTTCGTTTTGCAGCTCTCTTTTTGTATGTGTCCCTGCCATAACTGATTAAGAGAACATCTTCTGAGGGAAAAGTGATTATACCTTTATCCATTTCTGTATATCCGTCCGCACAAAAGTTACCCCATTCCCATCGGACTGCTGCCTGACCTGATATTTTTATGCCATCCCAGCATAAATTCTTATCAACAGGCGGAGGCGCAGGAGAGCGTCCAGCGACTCTCAAGGTATCAGTTTCTACATTGAGAACTGTAACATCTTCTTGTCCAACAAAGGCGATGTATTTTAAATTGCTGCTTGGAATGGCAGCGAATGCCATCCAGTGTTCTGGAACTGCCTTGGAATATTTAAGAACAAATTCTTCATCAATATATGCCAATTCCTTTAGCGTTGACCATGCTCCAGTTTGAAACTCGCCTGCGAGCACATACCGCTTCTTTTCCGGCGCATATCCCATCTCGTGCCACACACCCTCAAGCTCAAACGACTCAATAAGCTGGCCATCCTTTTCGCTTACAACCTCAATAAGAGTCTCTCCGAAAGACTTGTCATAAACAGGCCTTTCGGTTACAAACACTTCTATATATGTATCTCCGATACCGGCCTCGGCAATAAAATTTAAGCTTAACAGAAAAATATTTATGACTAAAAGGAATATTTTAAATTTCATGCCAGAATTAATTATCTCCGCCTTTGAATGCTGCCCATGCTCCAATCGAGAAAAACAACGTTCCAACTATTAAACAGAACACTCCCGTGAACCAGGGCGTTCCTTTGACTATGGTGGAATCGCCGGGATTTAAAGGGTTATAACTAACCGTGACTTCAGCAGGATAGGCATCAGCAGCAGCTTGCGCCTCGGCCGTGGTGTAATAATAGGTGCCATCACTAAGAATGTTTCCCTTATAAATATTATCTCCCACAGTATATGAGTAGGTAACAAATGGGCCATAAGTGTCTCTACCGGGTTTGGCACGGCTGTGAGTTTTACCATGCGATAAGGTTGTTCTCTCTATGACTTTTCCTGTAGTAGTTGGCCACTTACCTGCCATATATCCTCTGATTAGCGTTGAAACTCCGCTATACAGAAAAGGCATGCCAAAAACGCCGCACATAATAAGGACTAACAGCCATCGGTCAACTTTACTCATCTAATCCTCTTTCTTCTTGCTATCTTGCGGTGTATTACGCCATTTTTGCTCACCTACAATCCAATGTTTGCCTGTCTTGTTTAGAGGGATTGTGCCGTATTGTTTTTCACCATCCTCGGTGCCGGTAACATAAAGCACTGCGGCATCGCCTTTTATGTAACCTTCTGTTATTTTCAGATCTTTGGGCGTCATGCCGTCTAATAACTCGACAACCATAAGCAGTTCACTGTCTGATTTTTTCGCTATCTTGGGAGGGGACATTGTTCGGATAACGGCTATGTTTTTCTCTTGCATCGCCTTTAGAAAATCCATATACGCCTTTCCAGGCTCCCCACCGTCTGCCGGCAGTTTCTGTCCTGTCTTTGCATCAGGGAGAGGCTCAGGACGCTTTGCCTGTAATATTGCAGCTTTGAATTGCACATTGATTTTGTATTTATGCTTTGTTGGAAACTCTTCTTCTTCCTTTGTTATGAAAGCGCCTTCGATAATACCCTCCTTGAAGGTCTTTTGTATAAATTTGGCGTAGGTAATACCGCTTGAAGTCAGTCTGATTTCACCAAGAGAAGGATGGTCAATCCATTCGTGGATAGGTTTTCCATTTTCGTCTATCAGGAAAAGGACCCATTCATGCAGGTCTTGTGCTACATCCTGAAGTCTGCCAATATTTTTAAGAGTTTCATCAGGGACAGGCTCTTTTGTGAGAAGCACTGCAATATCTTTCTTGCTATCTTCAAAGAAATTTGGCTGGGACAATGCATATACATGCTTTAACTCAATGCCCTTGCCGTTGATTGCAAAAGAGCCTGTCGCAGAGCCCGCTGAAAGTTCAGCCCAGTTAATACTGTCCTTATCGTTTTTGCCGGCGCCCGAGGCGGATTTCTCCAGTGTTTCGGCATCCTTGTAGCGCCCCATCTTGACATACATTTCTATCAGGCTATTTCTTATCCTGGCTACCGCCGGGTGCCCGGGACCAAGCGTCTTTTCTCTAATCGCCAGAACTCGCTTATAAAGAGGCTCAGCTTCTGTATAGAGTCCCTGTTTCTTATATAATATGGCAAGGTTCATAAGGCTTTCCGCTACATCTGTATGATTTAGTCCAAGAGCCTTCTCTCTGATATCCAGAGAACGTTTAAAAAGCGCTTCAGCCTGTGTGTATTGGCCCTGGTAACCGTAAATCAGCGCAAGATTGTTAAGGCTTTCTGCCAAATCCGGATGCTTGGGTCCAAGGCTTTTCTCCCTAATTTCCACTGCCCGCTTATAAAGAGCTTCTGCCTGTGCATACTGCTCCTGGGATTCATAAAACCAGGCAAGGGTATTTAAACTCTCTGCCACATCAGGATGTTCAGGGCCAAGAGCCTTCTCCCTGATCTCCATTGCACGCTTACAAAGAGGCTCAGCCAGCGTGTATTGTTCCATGATTATATACACTTCAGCCAGTTTGTTCAGGCTGGTGGCTACATTCAGATGATTAGGTCCCCAATTTTTCTCAGCCAATTTCAGGGCGCTTTTCGCCGTTAATACAGCCTGTTCATACTTTTCAGCACGAAAGAGTTCTATGGTTTCCTTATGGAGCTTCTCCCACTCATCGCCAGTATCTCCTTGCGCATTTGACACTGTAACTGTAGACAGCATAAGTATTGCGGCGGCAGTAACTATTGAAGTAAAAAGCATTTCCCCCCTCCTAATTATAAATAGGTTCTGCAAACAATTGACAGCTACTTGAAGGCACTGGCCGGAATACTCTCACCTGTGCCGGATTTATCAACAGTGCCGACAAGTTTGTCCCCCTTGAAACGCCATCCTCCAACTGACCATGCAGGAATTAATCTATTGCGGTCGTGGCCTGCCGTAATAATCAGTTCTTTTCCTCCATGTCCATAAATAATTTCGCCGCCCAAACCCATGCCGCGTTCAAGAAAAATTCGTTTTTTGTCACCAGACAGCACCTTCAGGAAAGGCGACTGTTTTGCATCCTTTGCGCCCTGGTGCTGTTTATTTCCACCTTGTAGATAATTTATGGCCGCCATACAGACCTTGTCCTTTATTTCTCCAAGCGGCAAAGGAGCCGTGATTGAGGATTTATAGGTGTTGAAATCTACCAGCACCTCAGCCGGAATACCACTCGCAAGTGCGTCATCGGCCACTTTGGCGCAATTCTTCTGTGTTTCAGCAAGCCCGTCCTTTACCAGTAAGGCTTTTTTTATCACGTCGTCACCGTCCGGGTGCAAATAGCGGTCAATCCAGACGCATGCATTAGATGCGCCCTGCTGTAATTTGTTAATGTATGGATTATCTTTATACATGGGGTCCGTTTCATCTCCGGCCATTGCTGATAAGGGCATACACAGGCAGATGCCTGTAATCGCAAATACAATCATAATCTTTAGCTTCATCTCCATAACGCACCTCCTTTTAAAAATTACTTGTTAAAGTCTTCTAAATCTATGTCTTCCATGCTCAATTACCACAAATGCCTTTTTACTTATTACCTTTAAGGTGATTATGATAATAGGTTTTGAATGTTTTTAAAAACGTCTAATATCCAGTTTATATGTCCTCCATCTTTTTTCATCAGTTGTTTTCCTTTCATAGTCTCATCTAATCATTAAGTTTCCTGCGATGCCCCTTGGGACAGGTGCCAATCGTCTCATCATAGAATCCTTCATCATAGGTCTCATAAACATTATAATGCCTCGCACAGTAGATGGTTTTGCATTCCGGACAATACGCATCAATACCCATCACATCAGAAGACACATACTTGTTATAAATGTGCCGATGCACATCCGCAAGATTACCTTGCGCAAGGAGATCAAACAAGACAGGAGAGTCCTCAGCATTGAGCCCCATCCCCGAACTTATCCCCTTGTACTGTATCCAATCTTTTCCATCGTCACTCTTTCCTTTCTTGAGTATCCACGAAACGGCACCGCACACCGAGCAGAGCAGCTGATACTCATCAGCGCTCTTTTTGACAATAATCTCATTGGGAGGCTTCTCTTCCTGCCGGGGAGCGATTGCATCAAGTGCCGCAGAAATCTCGCGATAACATGCGTCAAAGGCATTGCTCAGTTCTATCTGAAGATTCTCATAGCCCTTCAGAGCGCTTGCGCACTGCAATGCCCGGCTTTTTGCCGTCTCCAAAGCCCACCGAGCCCGCCGGGAGTTCTCAGTGTTTCCTTTTCTCTCCCCAGATGCAGCTTCCAACAGTTCCCACGCCGTCACTGTGCCAAAATAGGCTTCTTTTGCATCTACAGAAGGAAACTCAGAGCCGAACAGGGCAACAACCTTATTCTTGGCCTCCTCCAGCCGCGAGATGGAATCACGGATAGCCCAGATGGCATCAGTTGAAGCGTTCTGTGCAGAATCCGTGATCACCGCACCCGCCAAAGAAGCGGGCTCATCTTTCTTTTTGAATCGCACAAAAATGCGCCTAAAAAAACTAATCATCCAGAAGAATAGGTAAACCAGACCTAATACAATAATACTTGTTGCAACTATATACTTCATCATATCACCCCCTTTTTCTATAAGACGGGTGTCTTGCCTGTCTATTTAAAACAGGACTCTATAATTAAGTTAAAGATGCGCCCTTTTCAGGTCATTGCTTTTGATTTTTTGTATTTATAATTTTGAAATGCTATCATAATATATAAACCTTGTCATGAAAATCTTTTGTTTTGTCATCATTTTTTAATGACTTCGTCTGACTTCTTTGATAATCTTTTACCCATGGGTATAATCCTCCTTTCTTTTTAAAGTTTCTTGTAACCCCTTGAGGATTATACCCTCTTTCAAATTTGCAGAAAAGATTTTACGCTGTCATAGGTAAGAAGCAATGATGCATGATATGAAAAAGCTATCTCTATTTGGTTTTATTATCATAACTTTTCTTATAAATTGGCATCAAGCTATTGCTAATCCATGTGCGTATGAGGTTTTCAGCGGGAGGCATATATACAGCGGAGCACCGCAGAAGGATATATTTATAAATGAAGAGAGTATCCGTGCAGTCTTTTATACACGATTGGTAAAACTTGATGTCGGTGCATTTAACGAAGTGGAAAAACTTATCTATGAAATTGAATATACCTTCTCTAATGCAGGTTCTGAAAAGGAGCTTATCATAGGCTTTCCAGTGGGCCGCATGCGAAAAGACATTATTGAAGATTTCAAGGTCATAGACATGGGGACCGGACAGGTTTATAAAAATGAAAAAGACAGTTTTGTAAACGAGTTGACACTGAAAGGCTCTGACCTCCGAGCTTGCGAGGCGGGGTTTTATATAGGTCCAGAAGGCATGAAGACCGAGTCAGAATCTCTGCCGGAAGATATTGAAAGTAGACTGCAAAAAAAAGAACTGGATAAGAATAATCTCCACAAGCATCCGCTGAAGGCAGATATTGACTGGTATATCTGGAAACAGCCTTTTAAAGGAGAAGGAAAGACCAAAATCCGTGTCACATACACCATCAAACCCGAGTCTGATTCATGCAGATTCCATTACATCCTCTCCACGGCAAGATACTGGGGGGATGGGACAATTAAAAACCTCACCATAAAGGCAACATTCAAAGGAAAACTCAAACACCCGGCAAAGAATTTCAAAGGACCAACTGGTATCCCGAAAAATTATAAATATAACAGGAAAAAACAGGAGATGACCTGGGAGTTTAAAGAGTTTACGCCTGAAGAGGATCTGGAATTTATCTTATATCCAGATTGTTAAAAAAAGAGATTAAGATATAGGCTTTTTGTAATAGGTAAATCTTTATAACTAAAGCTTATGAAATTTTAAAAAGGATTAAAGAGCAAGGGATTTTGGAATTGGAATATACTTATATCCCTGGTTTAGACAGCATAGACAATTTCAAAAAAGCTGCTGAAATGTTAGATAGTATACATTCATAAAGTAAGATAGGATTGTGGCTATTTTTGTGGTATAATCGAAGAAAAAGAAAGGAGGCGATTATGCCACAAAAGAAGAGGGTTAAATTAATTCTAAAACAAGAAGATATAAAATATTTAAAAGAATTAGAAAGAAACAGGACGGAACCATATATGAAGATAAAACGTGCAAAGATTATCTTAGTATATGCTGGAGGTATGAGGATTTCAGATATAATGAAGCATGAAAATATTGATAGACCGGTGGTAGAGCGATGCATAGATAAGGCATTATCAGGTGGGATAGAGACAGCATTAAAAGATTTACCCAGGTCTGGTCGTCCGCCTATTATTACCGCAAACGATGATAACTCATTGAATAATTGGACTGGCGGCGTAGCTCAGCTGGTTAGAGCAGAGGTCTCATAAGCCTCTTGTCCGGGGTTCGAGTCCCTGCGCCGCCACCAAAAATATTTTTGCCACGAATTTACACGAATAACCTAAATAGATGCAAGAAACAAGAAGCAAGAAAAAAATCTTGCCTCTTGCCTCTAATTTCTTGCTTCTTATTTTAGTGTAAATTCGTGTTCATTCGTGGCTAAATTCATTATGAAAACTCTCACCCATTTTAATAAAGATGGTCAGGCGAGGATGGTAGATGTAAGCGCCAAGTCTGAAACGGCAAGAGAGGCAGTTGCAAGGGCTGTAATCTACATGAAGCCTGAGACCTTCAGGATGATTCAGGATAGGGAGATTTCAAAGGGCGATGTCCTCGGCGTGGCAAGGGTTGCAGGCATTATGGCAGCAAAGAAAACACCTGACCTTATCCCCATGTGCCATCCTATAGAGATAACAGGGGTGGATATAAAGTTTCATCCGTCAAATGAGAGAAGCTGTATAGAGATAGAATCCACAGTGATGACGGTAGGTAAGACAGGGGTTGAGATGGATGCCCTTGTATCCGTTTCTGTAACAGCCCTCACGATATACGATATGTGCAAATCTGTGGATAAGGATATGACCATTACAGATATTTGTTTATTAAAGAAAAGCGGCGGCAAAAGCGGAACTTATATAAGAAGTTAGAAGTAAGAAGAACAAAAACTTAATCTTAACCACAGACCTTATGATTAAAAAGTAAAGAAGCAAGTCTTACTTTCAGGTTATACTCCTTGAGATAGATAACCATAATCGAAAGGAGGCTTGCATGAATCATCTTAACAGA